>CALRYR010000030.1:0-15791 GCA_943372425.1 Variovorax sp. YR752
GCGACTCCTGCTCGTTCAGGCCGGGAAGAGAGAGACCCTTGCTGTTGCTTTTCCAGCTGTAGCCATAAGGCTTGCTGCGTTCGTCGCGATCGATGTCAAAGTGCTGGCTGAGCTCGTCGAGCTGGCGCTGGATGGTGCGCAGGTCCCGGTCGAACCCGGCCTCCCTCAGCTGGACCATGAGCTCGGGGGCCGACACTTTCCGGGACCTTGGAATGCGCTTGAGCAATTCCAGCGCCATCAGGAGCGTGTCGAGATTCTTGGTTCGTCTTGGCATGGTGGTACGCGTGTTGGGCCGGTGTCTCAAGCCAGCCGGGCGGCGAGTGCAGCCCCGGCAGTCTTCGACATCACGAGGTGGACCTCGACTTGCGCCCGGGTCAGGCCGACGAGCAGCTTGCTGGCGACGGCGGGGTCCAGACCGTCGAAGTCGATCTCGCACACGATGACCACGGGTGCGGCCCGGCCCTTGAATCGGTAGATGGATTCCGCTAGCAGCTCCCCACCCGTCCAGAGCGCATTGCCCGCGTCATCGAATGCGCCCGTGAAGCGCTGAAGCGAATGGCCTGCGATCTGGGTTGACGCCAGCAATCTGGATCTTTCGCGGCCCCTGAAACTGAGCAACGCAATGTCGCTGGCCGCGAATCCTTTCCGCCGGACCAATGCAACGATCCTCGCGGCCTCGTCAAGCCCGCCAGCATCGTCGTCATCGTGTATGTGCAGTCCCGGCTCCTCGCCCAGTTCCACGCCTCGTGCCTCGATCGGCCTGCTGGCCAGTCCGAATGTGTTGATCGTCTGGACGACGCGCCGAGGGCTGCGGAAGTTCTCGCTGCTCGTGATGCGCGTCGCGTCCGGAAGTTCGAATGCGTCCTTCTGGTAGATCGCCTGGTCCGGGTCGCCCATGACATAAAGCCGGCCGCCGGCGCGGAGCCGCGGAAGGAGTGCCTGGATCCACGCTGTTTCGAAATCCTGCGACTCGTCGATGACCAGGAGATCGAAATTTGCATTCGTCGTAGCCGCAGAGGCCTCAAGCGCAGCCATGGCGCTCTCGAATAGCTGCTCGCTTCCGAACGCCGGCGTTGCCCCGGTGGCGCGGAGGGCCGAGATGGCGAGCTCGTGAATCGTTGCCACCTCGGTCAGGGGCGGCGCGACTTTAGCGACGTGGTCCGCCAATGGCCGGTTGAAACACACATAGAGCGCGCGCTGACGTTGCACTGCGGCGTCGCGCATCAGGGCGAGCGCCAGTTGCGTCTTGCCAGAACCGGCCGTCGCCTCGATCAGATACAGACCGGTGGGAGAAGCGATGCGGGGCACCCAGGTCGCGAGGCCGGATGCGAGGCGGTGTGTGATTGCCTTCCGGTCCGCGATGCTCGCGGAAGGGTCGGGTGCCACGCGGAAGCGGTCGGCCAGGAAGTCCCTGACCCGCTCCAGCTCCGGACGGGCCAACGCATGCGTGGTGGCGTCGATGAGTCGTTGCGGCAGCTCGCCCAGTTCCTCCGCATCGATGATCCGCTCGCGCGGGAACGCGACGGTGCCCTGGGCCACCCGGAAATCCGGCAGCAACAGGAAGTGGCAGACCTGCACGGCGCCCAGGCCTTCCGAACGGAGGCGGCCGATCATGGCGTGCAGCTGGGCGTTCACCTGCCGCGTGACATTCTTGACCTCGCCGCGGTAGTGCTTGAAAACACCGTCCGGCGTGATGTCCACCGTGCCGCCCTTGACCTCTAGTACCGCCAGGTGACCAGAGGGGGCCAGCGCCACGATGTCCAGCTCGCCGTAGCGCTGCGTGCCCTCGTGCAGGCTCGACCAGTGTAGGCCATGGTAGATCCGCCATGCCGCTGGCAGGCCGTCGGCCAGCAGCTGCAGCATGTCGTACTCGCGCTGCTGTCCGGCGGGCAACATGCGATCAAGCGGGAAGGGGATATCCGGGTGCAGTTCGGCCATTGAGGGCAATGTATAGAGACAGCAGGCGCCGGCGGACGTGGTCGGAAAAAAAGCACGGCAAAGCGTGACCAACGACATATTTCGTCGTGTTGCTGCAGACACTGTGACTTTCCCAACGCAAGTGAAAGGTTCCCGATGGCAAGGATGCTGAGTTCGTGGGCGCCGCTGGGCGCCGATCCCGTCAGCGTGTCCAACAGCCGGGTGTGCCTCGTGCTTCTTCGCATCTTCCGCGCGGTGCCGCTCGGAATCGACAGCCACAGCTTCGACGACATCGCAAGGCCGTTCTGGCCGGTCATCAGGCTCGAGCGCGTGGCCCTGCAGAAAGCGCTTGGTCAGTCGCGCCATCTGGCACTGCCTTCCATGGGAGGGCGGCGCCGCCGACAGATACCGCTGGCTGCACAACCGGAGGACGGCGACCAGCTCCCGTCTTGGCTGTCTGAGCTGCTCGCGCTGCGCGGTGCGCTTCCAGTTGCACCGCCCGATCCGGCTGCGCTCCTTCTGCTTGGCGAAAGCCTCCTGTGCGACCGCCCGGCCTTCCGCGCCCTGTATGACGCGGTCGAGGGCCGGCTGGAACGCCACGTGAGCCGCCACGCACTCGCGCGCGACGCCAACGCGGTGCGGCTGGGCGACATGCTCGGCCTGGACGAGGCGGAACGGCGCGTGCTCGCACTGTGCGCCGATCTCGAGGCCGGCACCATCGACCGCCACATGTTCAGCCATGTGCGCCGTCGTGCCCGCCGCATCCAGGCACTGAGCGCCGGACTGCTCATTGCGGACGAGCACCAACTCGACCAAGCGATATCGGTGAGTGGCCGGCTGTCCCGTGCCGGGCTGATGCGCGAGCGAGACAGCGTGGATGCCGATCTGGAAGACCAACTGAGGTTAACTCGCGTCGGCTCGCAGTTGCTATCGATGAAGTTCCGCAGTGCCGAGGCGATGGCATTGCATGTGCTCAAGCCCCTCTCGGTTTCCGCATCTTTGCCGGAGCTGGAGTGGCCACATCTAGAGAGCCGGACGGCAGTGGTGGGCGCACTGCTGCGCGGCGCACTGCAAAGCGGGCTTCGCGGCGTCAATCTTCTGTTCTACGGCGCGCCGGGAACAGGCAAGACCGAGTACGTGCGAAGGCTCGTGCACGACCTGGGCGCATCGGGCTTCCTGGTCGAGGATTGCGACGAAGAACGGATGCCGGCCACCCGCGCGGAGCGGCTGGGCAGCCTCCAGCTCGGCAGCAGGTTCGCAGCAGCGAACAGCGTGCTTGTGCTTGACGAGGCCGAAGACATTTTCCAGACTGACTATGGCAATCCGCTGCGGCGTGCGCTTGGCGGCCGAGAAGACAGCAAGTCGTGGATGAATCAGGCGCTCGAGAACAACCGCGTGCCTGTGATCTGGATCAGCAACCAGATCGGCCATATCGATCCGGCCTATCTGCGGCGCTTCACTTACTGCATGGAGTTCCCAGTACCGCCTCGCGCGATGCGTCGGCGGATTGCCGAGTCGCATCTTGCGCCGCTTGGCATCCCATCTGCATTGATCGACAGGGTGGCCTCGAATGCCAGCCTTTCGCCCGCGCTGATTGCGTCGGCGGCGCGTGTTGTCACCCTCAGCGCGGCTCAAGGGGATGAGGTGGGCAGAACCGCGGAGCTGGTGCTGTCGGATCACATGCGTGCCATGGGGGGCGTCTTTGCATCGCCTCTTGCACAAGGCGCGCTGCGGTTCGACTCGCGCTTTCTGCGCATCGAGGGCAATGTCGGCAGCCAGCAGTTGATCGACGGCCTGCGCAGGACAGGCCGCGGGGCCGTGCTGCTGGCCGGAGCTCCCGGCACGGGCAAGACACAGCTTGCCGGGCAGATAGCCGGCGGACTCGGTCGTGAGGTGGTCTATCGCACCGCGGCCGACATCAACTCGATGTGGTACGGGGAGAGCGAGCGCAACGTGGGCCGGATGTTCACGGAGTGCGATCCATCGGCGGAAGTCCTGTTCCTGGATGAGGCGGAGACGCTGCTGGGGGAGCGTGGCCGCAGCGGTCACCGCGCAGACCGGGCCGTGACCGCCGAATTCCTGAGGCGCCTCGAGGCTTTCGAGGGTGTCTTTGTCTGCGCCACCAACCATTCCGTCTCGTTCGACAGCGCGCTGTCGCGGCGGTTCATGTTCCGGCTGACTCTCCTGCCGCTTGACCTGCATCAGCGGCAGGACCTTCTAATTGCCTGTCTTGCCTCGGCGTGTGTCCTTGACGACACTGACTCGTGCATCCTCGGGGGACAACACTTGGCAAGACTGCAGCGACTTGACCAACTCACGCCTGGTGATTTCGCTAACGTGTCTAGGCGTTTAGCAGCACTGGATATTGAGCAGACGGCGGAGGTGTGGCTCAACGAGCTGGAGTCTGAACACCGAACCAAGCCGCAAACCGACAGGCGCAGCATGGGATTTGTATAGAGATGACTTACTTTGACCAATCCTCGGTTCCACCGCTGCTCGCTGGCCAGCTGCGGTCCGCACGACGTGTCGTCGTTCTGACGGGTGCCGGGGTCTCCGCCGAAAGCGGAATCCCGACCTTTCGTGACGCGCAGCAGGGACTGTGGGCCCGCTTCGATGCCGCCCGTTTGGCCACGGCTGCGGGATTCAGCCGCGATTCCGGACTGGTCTGGGGCTGGTACGAGTCCCGGAGGCTCGCTGCGCTCCAAGCGCGACCGAATGCGGGCCATGTTGCGCTGGCGCAGATGGCACATTGGCCCTGGCTCGAGGATTTCACCGTAATCACACAAAACGTTGACGATCTGCACGAGCGCGCTGGATCCGGGCAGGTGGTACATCTGCATGGGAGCCTGTTTGCGCCGCGTTGTTTTGCATGCAGCCGTCCCTGGCAGACCACGTCTGGAGCAGGCGAAGGGCTAGACCCGTCCGATTCCGCAACGGCAGTGGCAGAAGGGCATCTGCTGCCGCCGCATTGCCAGCACTGCGGCGGACTGATCCGTCCTGGCGTGGTGTGGTTTGGCGAAGGCCTGCCGGAGCGGGAGTGGCTGCAGGCCATGCACATGGTCGTCCGCGCGGACCTGATGCTTGTCGTCGGCACTTCGGCCACTGTCCATCCGGCCGCCTCACTGCCATCCGCTGCAAGGCAGCAGGGCTGCAAGACCTGGGTCATCAATCCAGACCCCGACGCCAGTGCCACCATGGAAGTTTGCCACTGGATCGTCAACGCTGCGGCGGGGCTTTCAGCCCTAAGCCGTATAGGCGGCTGATACGTTGATCGATCCTAGGGGCGCGGCACGGTGCGACAGGCGACTCAGGCAGCATGGTGGTACCCGTATTCCTGAGGCGCGAAGGCTTCCATAGCATCCTCAAGTAATAGGCGCCGACATCCTCCGCCTTCTGCCCACCGTTAAGTCGACCTCTTACCTTGTAACCATGAACCATCCAGATCAATTGGGACAGCGCCGATGATGGACTTGAACCCTCCATCCCTCGTCGATTCCGGCTGCGACACCACTCGGCCCTTGGTTTCCAAAGTCCGGGAAATGATCGCCTCGCAGGAGCTGTCTGGCCGCGCTTCTCGCGCGCAGGAAGCTCCCGCATTCGATGTATTCCGCTTCATGCGGGTCAGAGAAAACGACCTCTCCGTCATCCTTGCCGATCTCCTGGATCCGCGCGGCACGCACGGACAGGGCGCTCTCTTTTTGGACAACTTTCTGGCACGGCTCGAAACCGCTCACTGGAAGCGTTCCTCAGCGCCGTGCCGTGTCCGCTTGGAACACGCCACTAACGAGCGCCGGCGAATCGACATCACACTCACATTTCCGCACGGCGTCATCGGCGTAGAGAACAAGCCCTGGGCCGTGGACCAAGAAGCCCAGCTTGGGCACTACGCAGATTTCCTGTCCCATCGTGGCCGTCAGGACGACTGGAACTGGCTGCTGGTTTTTCTCTGCAACCGACCGCCGGCCGAGTACAGCCTGTCAGCAGGCGAGCGTCTGCGGCTGGGTTCATCCGGGCAATTCGTGCACTTCTCCTTCCAAGACGCCGTGCTCTGGCTGACGAACTGCCGGGAGAAATGTCAGTCATCTAAGGTCCGGTATTTTCTTGATGACCTAGTGCGCTTCATCCAGACAGCAATCAACGGAGAAATGGTGATTACAGATCGGTCGGAGGTGGTTCAGACCTTGATGGAGCCCGAGAACATCGAAGCGGCCTTCGTGATCGCGCAAACGCTTGATGCGACAAAGCGGGCACTGCTGGAAGACTTCCGCGGAAAACTCGAATCCGCCGCGAACGCGTTGGGCTACAGCGTTGAATGGCGCTTCACCCACTGGATTCGCGGCGCAGGCTTCTACCTGCGGCAAAGCGCTGCCGACCGGCTGGCGGTCGGCTTCGAATTCGAAGGTGGCAACTTGACTTCGCTGGTCTGGGGACTCTCCGACACGCGACGGGAGGGCGACCCGTTGCAGTTGGCCAGGGAGTCCGAGGTGCACAGACGCGCTGCTGCGGTGATGGCGGGTGAATTCCAGGGCGCCAGCGCCTCTTCAGGCTGGCCGTGGTACTCGCCTCCGAACGACGCGTCACTGACCGCTGACCTGTCCCACTGGGACAAGGCAGCGGCGCCATGGCAGCAGATGGCCAGCGGGCAATTGCTGTCGGCGATCCTGGAACGAACCCAACGCGTATTCAAGGCTTTCCGAGGTCAGGAGTGGCTTCTGCAAACGATGGATTCGAGCATCGAGCCTCTGCCACCTAGAACTGTCGGCCCAAACACTCCATAAAACGCCTTTGAGCATGCCCGGCCCCCTTCACCCCTCACCCCGTATGAGCCCAAGTTTTACGGGCTGAGAGAAGCAGGAGGAGCTGCTATTGAGGCGGAGCTAGGTACACGCGGCACGCCTCGGGCAGCGCCTGGAAGACCTGCTGCGCAAATTGCTTGCCGGCCTCCGCTTGACGCTGTTGCTCATCGACGACCATCGATCTGGCTCTCTGCGACCACAGCACTGCGGCGGTCAGGAAGCCGACGACGAAGGCGGCTATGGCGACCGCTGAGAACTTGGCGAATGTGCTGACGTGTGACATGCCACGGATTTTCCCAGGGCTGCAAGCTGGTGGAGCTATCCGCAAAGGAGCACGGGCCGGCAGCGCGCCGTGCCCTTCAAGTGACCAGGTCCGGCGCAGGCGGACTTCGGTCTATTCGAGGATAAGCCCATGTGTTCTCGCAATTGCCTTAGGCCGTCCGATGCGGCAGGCCCGCCCAATCGAAGAATCCAGCGGGCAGGGCACTCTCGACCGTTTCCATTGCGCGCAGATTGACTGTCGACTGGCAGCCCATCATGGGAACCAGCCTGTCGAACTGCACTGCAGAAGACCAGTCCACTCTCAAAAGCCGTCGCCCGTCCGGCCCCATCTCGGCGCCAGTAACGCGGCCGTGACCGTGGAGACTCATCGTGCGGCCGAACTCTTCCGATTTCTTCAGAACGATGAGGTCACCGGGACAGATGCTGCGGAAGAGATTCATCTGGTCGACGCTCTCGTCGTAATCGAACGTGCAGACTCCCCGCTGCTTCCACTGGCTGTCAAGACGGTTGGCGAGGTTGCCACTGGGGCAAAAACCCATGAAGACGACGCCTGAATCCTTCGCAACAGCACTGTCCAGCGCTTGCACGACCGCCCGGGAGTCCGTGTCACCTTCTGCCACGCGCTGCACGGCCCGCTCTCGCAGGGTCTGGAGATCCGCACGGCTCAGGCGTCCGGCGCGGATCTGGTCGAGAGTCATTTGGTATTTCATCGGTCTTTTTCCCTTTCGGACGAACTGCCTTCGGCAAGCTCCGCCATTGCCTCATCGACGCCCATCCCGTCCATCAGCAGTGCCACCAGCTGCTCTCTCGGGCCGGGATCCATCTTCGGGACGGTTCCATCCACATAGGCTTGGTGCATGAGAAGCCTTGCGGCGTCCTCCTTCCGTCGCTTTCGCGGAACCGCTGCCCTGCTAATGGCCTCGATGTGCTCGTGCCACTGGCCCTTCCAGCCGGACCAGTCGTTCACGGCGACCGCTTCCATGTCCTTCTCCCACGATCCGTGAGCGGCGGTGTATCCGGCACCTGGATACTGCTGGTCATTGACCGCCAGACATGTCAACGGCGGCAATCCATGCGTCCGCACGAAACGGGCAATTACGTCGAGCCGGCGACCCATCGAAACAGGAATTGCGGACTGGACTGTGTCGTCCAAAGGGTGCGCGCGCTTCGCACGGTCCAGCAGTTCCTTGTAGCGTATGGGCGCACCCGGACTCAGATGGGCGTGGTCAAGCAGCACGTCGTAATAGATGCGGGCAAGGTGTGCGTCGGTCTCAGTCGTTTTCATGGCGTATCCAGTGGGCAGCCTGCCCTTGGGCTGCATTGAAGATGATTGATGCTGACGGCGGCTGCAGCAAACGGCGGCCGGGCTGCCATTTATCCTGTGATGCTGCAGTGCATGCAGCTGCTTGGCGCGAAGTACGGGAACGCAGGATCTGCGTTCCCATAGCGGCGCATCTTGTCGGGGTCATGCCACGTCCAGCCCAGTGGCATCCGATTCGAGGGGCGCAGCGCGGCGTTCTGCGAAGACGTAACGTCGGCGATGACGAAATTTTGCTTGAGAAAATGGAACACAGCCAGCGTTCCCGTCGGGGTACAGCCCTCAACGTCGAAAGCCGTGGGCATTCCCAGAATCCATTTGTGGATCAGGCCGGCCGGAACGCAGTGCTCCTCGACACCGGACCGCACACGCGCGGGATTTTTTAAGCAGCGAGATGCTGTGTGGTAGTCAAAGCCCCGGATCCGAATCAGTGTCTTTGTGAGCTTCTTGGTGATGGCGCGGCACTGGCCCTTGATCATGGCATTCACACGGGTCCGCATGTGTAGCATTTCAGCGGCCTCGGCGGCCGGAGTGCCCTGTGGGGTTTCAAGCCGCTCAAGCATGATGCGGCGCATGCTGGACATCAGCAGATATTCGGCCGCAGCCTTGTGGAAGTGAAAATCCAGGACGTGATGGTTCATCAATGCTCGATGCTGCTGTTGCGGAGTGGCACAGAACCATAGCGGCTTGCTGTCCGGCACAACTCGCGGTTCCCACATGACGCTGAAATTCCTCGCTGCGAACTGCGCGCATGGGGGGTAACAATATGTATGTTACTGTGCGGCCGGCTTTTCGCCAATGCCATTTCCCGTTTGGGCAGCGACGCATCTGGAACAGGGAGACTATTGCCGGCGCAAGGGATACGCCGCAAAGGGGTAGAGGCGGCACGGCCTGCTGTGCTTTGACGACTCAGGCTCCGTTGTTTCTCGTCGCTTCGAGTTCAACTCTCACCGACTAAATGTGAATGTCAAGAGGCTGGCAAGCAGCAGAATCAACAGCCTAAGACGTGGTGTCATGGGTGGAAGCTCGCTCGCGAGCGGCCTGATTCATGCTTTCTCGGGTGCCCTGAGGTCGTCGGCCAGCCTGATGCCTGCGGCGACGATGGTGGTACCGCTTCATGTCAATACCGCCGAATGCAAGGACGGGACCAGATCGCTTCTCGCGCTGTCGTGCAGCACAAGACGCAGCCTCCCATGCAGTTCGAGATCACGCCCGGCACTCGTGAGGCCCTCCTGAAGTGGATCAAGCTTGTGGGGCTGAGATCCGAAGATTTTCTGTTTCCGAGTCGCATCCACAGCTCCCCACACTTGGGAGCGCGCCAGTACGCCCGTATTTTTGAACACTTGGTATTCGAGTTCGGTTGGCCCAGCAGGCTACGGCAGCACCGCACACACCGGGGGTGACAGTACCCGATGGCCAAGATTGATGAGGTGAAGCTTGGTGCGGAGCACGACAGCCTGACCCGCAGGGGACCGGCCCTTATGCTTACCCATTAGAAATGGATGTCCAATACAAACAGAGAACACTGCCCCATTACGCCCACCCACGCCGAAGTCGCCGCGCGCTACCTGCGCCAGGTGTTGCGGGAGCGTCGACGCCAACAGCGTGGCCCCTCTTTCGCCACCAACTGGTGAGCATCATGAAAGCCAGAAACACCGCCGAAAAGGCTGAGAAGCTGACCCTGGTGCTAAAGCCCGACAGCGCCAGTTGATAGAGGCCGTGCGCCACCAGCTTGAACTACGTGGACGACGGGCATCGCTGTCCGCCGTCGCTGTTGCATTGATCGAACACGGTTTGCAGCATGGCGCCACGCCACGAGGTCGGCCATGCAGACGTTCGTCAGTTGAAATGATTTCCCGCGCTACCGGCGCGTTATCCGGTGGGGGGAGTGCGGGTTTGAAATGCCCCTGGCACGGCACGGCAGGGCAGCGCGGAGACCCCCCGCGTCCGTGCACCCTCTTCAGCCCTGCAGGGGCCGGGTATCGTGTTCTGAGATCGCCTTTGCGACGGATTCAGAAAACTCAGCAGCGTGATCTTCCTCAATAATCCGCGCGGCAAACTGCCACATTGACAGAGGATTGGTACATGACCCTGAAGCAGCTCGAGGCCTTCTATTGGGCCGCCACACTGGGGACCTTCGCCATTGCAGCGGATCGACTGAATGTCACGCAGTCCACACTTTCCAAACGCATCGCGGAGCTGGAGGCCGACATTGGACTGCCGCTCTTTGATCGGACGGGGCAGCGCTCCGTCCTCACCCGTGCGGGCGAGGAGATGCTACCGGGCGCCCGACGCATGCTCGACCTGGAACAGGAAATCCGCGGAGGCTTCGGCGCCGTGACTCCCGTGACGGGTCCGTGTCGGCTAGGTATCAGCGAACTGTCTGCCACGACATGGTTTCCGGACTTTGTCAGGCATACGAACGATGCCCATCCTTCGCTCGAGCTAAAACCTCAGGTGGGACTGGGAAGGAGCCTGGAGCGCTCTGTAGAACGCGGTGAACTCGATTGCGCCGTGATGACGGGCCGCGTGGTCAGCCCATCACTGTTCTGGGAGACCGTCGCCGAAGTGGAATTCTCTTGGATGGCTTCGCCAGCGAGACTGCGCAAGGGCACGTTACTGAACGACGAGCTGCTGCAGCATCACCCCGTCATTGCGTCTACGGGCGATTCTGGACTGACCGATGCCCTCCACGCTTGGAGCTCCGCCCACCATGTGCAAGTGCGCGAGATCGTTTCGTGCAACAGCCTTACCGCCATCCTCGGTATGACGGTGGCCGGCATCGGCATCAGCTTCTTGCCAGTGCGCTATGCGGCGCCGCTCGTGTCGCGAAAGCTGCTGGTGGCGCTGCGCAGCGATCCTCCGCTGCCACGGCTCGGCTATCACTTCGTCTGGCGACGCGATGACACACGTCAGCTGGTAGCGACAATGAAACAACTGGTCATGGAGCACGTGGATTTTCGCGTTCCCAATGCACTCTGGATGAGTTAGCGGCGGAGCTGCACAAGCCTTAGAGAGCCTCGCCTTCAGTCCTTTTCCGACTGAACGGGCGTGAATAAATATCGCTTTTTGGTTGGCTTCCTCCTTTCTAAGCTCATGACTCGCGCTGAGCAAAGAACAGGAGACAAGTATGAAAAAGCGAACCGGCCACATGTTGGCCTTGGCATGTTGCGCCCTGATGGCGGTGCCTCTGTCGGCTCAGGCCGCCTGGCCGTCCGATGCGTCCATCGAAGTTGTCGTTGGATTTGCGCCCGGCGGCACCACGGATGTGATGGCTCGGGCACTTGCCCCGTTTATCGCCCGGCATTTGGGTGACAACGCTTCTTTGGTGATCGTCAATCGACCGGGAGCATCCGGTGAGATTGCAGTGTCACAGGTCATGCGCGCCAAGCCCGACGGGTACACCGTGGGCATCGTGAATCTTCCCGGGTACTTCTTCCTGCCCATGTATCGCAAGACCTCCTACACCACGAAGGATCTTGCCCTTGTCGCAAGGGTGGTGAGCGATCCCACGGTGATGGTGACGCGCAAGGACAGCAAGCTCAAGGACCTGGCGCAGGTGGTCAAGGACCTGAAGGCCTCCCCCAGCGGGTACTCGGCCGGACACAATGGCATTGGTACCAACGGGCACCTGGCCATGGCCCGACTTCAGACCGCCGCCGGGGTGCAACTGAACAACATCCCCTACAACGGCAGTGCGCAGCAGAAGGCGGCACTGGCCGGCAGCCAGCTGGACATCGCGTTCCTGGCGGCGTCCGAAGTGCCGGATCCCGACAACGAGGCCACGCCAGTACGCCTGCTGGCGCAGTTCACGCGTGACAAGGTTCAGCGGCTCTCCAGCGTACCGACGACCTACGAGCTCGGGTGGCCGGTCGAGATGACAGCCGAGCGCGGCTTCGCCGCACCCAGCGGCGTTCCGCCGGCCATCCTGTCGCGGATGCAGGGCGCCATCGAGGCCGCGCTCAAGGACCCCGAGTACATCAAGGCTGCGCGCAACGACGCACCTTTCCTCTCATTCCTCGGTGGTGCCGAGTGGACCCGCCAGATCGAGCGGGACCGCAAGGCCTACGAGGACATCGCCAAGAACCTGCCCAAGGATTGATGACTTCCATGCAAGGTCCCCTTTCTCACCTCCGTGTCCTGGATCTCTCGCGCGTGCTCGCGGGGCCATGGGCCAGCCAGAACCTGGCCGATCTGGGCGCGGAGGTCATCAAGATCGAACGCCCGAAACGGGGGGACGATACGCGCGCCTGGGGGCCTCCATTCCTCAAGGACGAGGACGGCGAAGACACGCTGGAGACGGCTTACTTCCTGTGCGCCAACCGTGGCAAGAAGTCTTTGACGCTGGACATCGCCTCGGATCGGGGCAGCCAGATCGTGCGCGAGCTGGCTGCCATGAGCGACGTGCTGATCGAAAACTTCAAGACGGGCGACCTGCAGCGTTACGGCCTTTCCTATGAGGACCTGAAGGCCATCAACCCACAGTTGGTGTACTGCTCGATCACCGGCTTCGGCCAACAGGGGCCATTCGCCGCCCAGGCGGGCTATGACTTCATGATCCAGGGCACCGGCGGCTTGATGAGCCTGACTGGCGAGCCCGATGATGTGGCAGGTGGTGGACCAAAGAAGGTCGGCGTGCCGGTAGCGGACCTGATGACCGGGATGTACGCCACGGTCGCCATCCTTGCTGCGCTGATGCGCAGGGACCGCGGAGGCGGGGGCGAGCACGTCGACATGGCGCTGCTCGACTGTCAGGTTGCCATGCTGTCCAACCAGGCGCAGAACTATCTGATTTCGGGCAAGGTGCCTCCACGCTATGGCAACGCCCATCCCAACGTGGTGCCTTACCAGGCCTTTCCCACCACCGATGGTCACATCATCATCGCCATCGGCAACGACTCCCAGTTCGGCAAGTTTTGCCAGGTGGCCGGCGAGCCGGCGCTGGCACGCGACCCGCGATTCCTGACGAATGCCGATCGCGTGCGCCACCGCGGAGCCATCGTCGCCGAGATGGCACGGTTGGTACTTGGACGTGGCACGCAGGAGTGGCTTGAATTGCTCGGGCCGCTGGGGGTGCCCTGCGGCCCGATCAACGATCTCGCCCAGACCTTCGAACACCCACAGGTCCAGCATCGCGGCATGAAGCTCCAGATGCAGCATCCGATATCAGGATCGATGGCACTGGTTGCCAATCCCATCCGCTTCAAGGAGTCGCCGATTCAGTACCACCTGCCCCCGCCCTTGCTGGGCGAACACAGTCAGGAGGTACTGGTCGAGTGGCTGGGCATGAATGCCTCCCAGGTCCAGGCGTTGCGCGATGGAGGCGTGGTCTGATGCTGGGAAAGGCTTTCACTCCCTGCAGCCTGCCAGCCGACGCGCAGGCGCTGCGTCCACTGGTGCGAGACTTTCTCGCTGACGCCCTGGCCGACTACGACGCAGCGAGCCGGGCCTATTCCTGGATGGGCTTCGACGTCGCCTTCACCCGCGCTCTGGGCGCACGCGGCTGGATCGGCATGACATGGCCGCGCGAGTACGGCGGCGGCGGCCAGAGTGCTTTTGCGCGTTACGTGCTGGTCGAAGAACTCCTCGCTGCCGGCGCGCCTGTGCTCGCGCACTGGACGGCCGACAGACAAAGCGGGCCGCTGCTTCTGAGCTTCGGCACCGAGGAGCAGAAGCAGCGCTTTCTTCCCCCGATCTGCCGGGGTGAATCGTTCTTCTGCATCGGCATGAGTGAGCCGGACGCAGGGTCGGACCTGTCGGCGGTGCGCACGCGCGCCACGCCCGTGGAAGGCGGATGGAGCGTGGAAGGGGCGAAGTTGTGGACCACCAACGCGCACCGCTGCCATTTCATGATTGCCCTGGTGCGCAGCGAAGCGGGCAGCCAGCGTCACCACGGGTTGTCGCAGTTCATCATCGACCTGCATGCGCCCGGCGTCACCGTCCGCCCGATCCGCGATCTGACTGGCGACGAACACTTTAATGAGGTGGTGTTCGACAAGGTCTTCGTGCCGCATCGCGATGTGATCGGCCAACCCGGCAATGGCTGGCAGCAGGTGATGTCTGAACTCGCTCTGGAACGCAGCGGCCCGGAGCGCTATCTGAGCAGCATCGCGCTGCTGGAAGCGCTGATCGGCATCGCTCGCCGCGCATCTACCGCGCAGCTGGATTCAGCCATCGGGCGCATGGTGGCCGAGGTGATGGTGCTGCGCCAGATGTCGCTGTCGATCGCTGGTCAATTGGAGCGTCAGCACAACCCGGCCGTCGAGGCCGCCTGCGTGAAGGAACTGGGAACCAACCTGGAGCAAGCGCTGCCGGAGATCGCGCATGCGCTGACCGACCTGCAGCCCACCTTGCAATCGAACGGAGATTTCGAGCGCGTGCTGGCCTATGTCACGCAGGTAGCGCCGTCGTTTTCACTGCGCGGCGGAACCCGCGAAATCCTGCGCGGCATCATCGCCCGCAGCCTTGGCCTGAGATAAGACCCATGCGCGAAATCCTTGAAGACAGCATCCGCCGCCTGCTGCAAGAGCAGGTGACTCCCGAGTCGCTGCGCCAGGCGGAAAGCGGAGAGTGGTCAGGCGCTCTGTGGTCCATGCTGGAGGAAGGTGGCTTCACCATGGCGCTGGTTCGGGAAGAGTCCGGCGGCAGCGGGCTGACCTGGGGCGATGCCTACCCGGTGGTCTCCGCCGCTGGAGAGCATGCGCTCCCGCTGCCCTTGCCCGAAACGATGCTCGCGGCATGGTTGCTCGACCGTGCGCGGCTGGCCGTACCGCCGGGCCCCCTCGGCGTGGTGGACCCTGGCGACGCACCCTTGCCCACCGCGCAGACCGCGCCAGCCGGCGGCTGGCGCTTGCAGGGGTTCATCGCGCAAGTACCCTGGGGCCGTGCGGTGGGTCATGTGGTTCTGGCGGTGCAGTTCGAGGGGCATAGACATCTTGCCCTCTTGAAGAACGAGGGCCTGGACTGGGTGCACGACAGCAATCTTGCACGCGAGCCCCGTGATGCACTGGCGCTCGACGGCGCAATGGTGCAGACCATGGTTCCCTGGCCGGACGCCGGCGCTGGCGCCTTGGGGCTTCGCCAGCACGGAGCCATGCTGCGCACCGCCCAGATGGCCGGCGCGATGGAGCGGCTGGTGGCACTGAGCGCCCGCTATGCCACCGAGCGCGTGCAGTTCGGCCGGGCGATCGGGGAGTTCCAGGCCATTCAGCAACAACTGGCCGTCCTGGCTTGCGCAGGTGCGGCGGCCCAGACCGCGGCTGCGTTTGCTTTCGAGCAGGCCGATTCCGCCGGAGCCGCGCTGGCGACCGCGTCGGCGAAAGCGCGCAGCAGCCTGGCGGCTGGCGAGGCCACATCCATCGCGCACGCCACGCACGGGGCGATAGGTTTCACCTACGAGCACACCCTGCACTTCTTGTCGCGAAGGCTGTGGTCGTGGCGGAGCGAGTTCGGCCACCACGCCTGGTGGTCAGGGCGCA
>CALRYR010000031.1:0-15462 GCA_943372425.1 Variovorax sp. YR752
ATCGACACCGGCCTCGACATGGACGCGCTGCTCGGGCTGCGCGCCAAGGTGGCCGGCTGGCTCGCGGGCGAACAGACCAACGGCGCCCTGTGGCGCGCCGGCCTGCCCAAGACCTTCCAACGCGCCAACGCGCACTGACACCGACCCGAAAGCCTCCCGCATGAACACCGCCTCCGCCGCCACCGGCCTGCCGCTCGAAGGCGTGCGCGTCGTCGAATTCACCCACATGGTCATGGGCCCGACCTGCGGGATGATCCTGGCCGACCTCGGTGCCGAGGTCATCAAGATCGAGCCGCCGGGCGGCGACAAGACGCGCAACCTGCCGGGCCTGGGCATCGGCTTCTTCCGCAGCTTCAACCGCAACAAGAAGAGCGTGGTGCTGGACATCAACACACCGGACGGCCACGCCACGGCGGTCGAGCTGATCGGCCAGTGCGACGTGATGCTCGAGAACTTCCGCCCGGGCCTGATGACCCAGCTGGGGCTGGACTACGAGACGCTGTCGAAGACGCACCCGGGCCTTGTCTACGTGTCGCACAAGGGCTTCCTGCCCGGCCCCTACGAGCACCGCACCGCCCTCGACGAGGTGGTGCAGATGATGGGCGGCCTGTCGTACATGACCGGCCCGGCCGGCCGGCCGCTGCGTGCGGGCACCAGCGTGAACGACATCATGGGCGGCATGTTCGGCGCCATCGGCGTGCTGGCCGCGCTGCGCGAACGCGAGCGCACCGGCCGCGGCCAGGAGATCCAGAGCGCGCTGTTCGAGAACTGCGTGTTCCTCTCGGCGCAGCATGTGCAGCAGTTCCTCATGACGGGCGAGCCGGCCCCGCCGATGCCGTCGCGCGTGTCGGCCTGGAGCGTGTACGACGTGTTCACGCTGGCCGAGGGGGCGCAGCTCTTCATCGGCGCGGTGAGCGACAAGCAGTTCCAGACGCTGTGCCGAGTGATCGACCGGCCCGACCTCGCCACCGACCCGGCCCTGGCCACCAACGCGCAGCGCGTGGCGGTGCGGCCCGAATTGCTGCGCCACCTGGGCGAGACGATGGCGCATCGCCGGATCGACGAACTCTCGGCACAGCTCGAGGCTGCCGGCCTGCCCTACGCCCCCATCACACGGCCCGACCAGTTGGTCGATGACCCGCACCTGCTGGCCAGTGGCGGCCTCGCGCCCATGCAGGTCGAGGACGGCACCGACACGCAGGTCGTGCTGCTGCCCCTGCTGATGGGCGGCCGCCGGCCCGGCGTGCGGCAACCCCTGGCGAAGATCGGCGAGCACACCGACGAGGTGCTCGCTGGCTTGAACGCGCACTGAGCCATCCCTGAGCAACCACCAAAGAACGGAGACAAGACATGAACCACCCATCCCTCGCACGCCGTGCCCTGCTGACCCTGGCGGCCGCCACGCTCTGCAGCGGCAGCGGACTGGCCGGCGCGCAGACACCGACCACGCCGCTGCGCGTGATCCTCCCGGTCGGCGCCGGCTCCGGCGTCGACACCATCATGCGATCGGCCCAGGTCGCGCTGTCGAAGGCGCTCGGCGGCCAGCCGGTCGTCATCGAGAACCTGCCGGGTGCCGGCGGCATCAACGGCACGCAGGCGGTCGTCAAGGCTGTGCCGGACGGCAACACCGTGGGCGTCGTGTCGAACAACCACGCCGTGAACCCGAGCGTCTTCAAGAAGATGCCCTACGACAGCATCGCCGACCTCACGCCCATCTCGGTGATCGGCGGCTCGCCTTTCGTGCTGGTGGTCAACCCGGAGAAGGTGCCCGCGAAGAACGCGAAAGAGCTGCAGGCCTTCCTGAAGGCCAAGCCCGGTGGCTACAACTACGGCTCGTCGGGCAACGGAACGATCATTCATCTGGCCGGCGAGATGTACATGGAAGCCGCGGGCGTCGACGTGCGCCACATCCCGTACAAGGGCATGGGCCCGATGCTGGCCGACATCATCGGTGGCCAGGTCGAGATGGGCGTGGGCGCGGTGCCCGCGGTGCAGGGCCACCTGAAGGCCGGCACGCTGCGCGCCATCGGCGTCATGGGCAAGCAGCGCGTGGCCTCGTTGCCCGATGTGCCGACCATCGCCGAGCAGGGCTTCCCGTCGGTGGATGTCGAAGGCTGGTTCGCCCTGGTCGGCCCGGCCAAACTGCCGGCTGCGCAGGTCAAGCGGCTGCACGACGCCATCGTCGTCGCCTTCAAGGACCCGGAGGTCAAGGCGGCGATGGCCAAGCAGGACAACTTCATCGACCCGAGCACACCCGAGGCCGCGCTGAAGTTCTTCAAGTCCGAGCAGGAACGCTATGCGAAGCTGGTGAAGAAGGCGAACGTGCAGGTCGAGTGACCTGCGGGCCGCCCGCTCAGGCGGCGAAGCGCGCGAAGGTGTCGTTGAGCCGATCGATGTAGCGCGCCTTCGCGGCGTCGTCGATGAAGCTGCCCTCGAAGCTGTTCGCCGCCAACTGCCACGCATGCTGCGCCGTCAGACCGGTGGCCGCGAAGGTCTGCAGGAAGTTCTCGTTCATGTAGCCACCGAAGTACGCCGGGTCATCGGAGTTGACCGTGGCGACCAGGCCGGCGTCGAGCAGCGTCTTGAGGTTGTGTTCCTTCAGGTCGGGGAACACGCAGAGCTTGAGATTGGACAGCGGGCACACCGTGAGCGGGATCCGATCCTTGGCGAGGCGCGCCATCAGCGCTGGATCCTTCGCGCTTTGCACGCCGTGATCGACGCGCTCGACCTTCAGCACGTCGAGCGCGCTCCACACGTAGGCCGGAGGGCCCTCCTCGCCGGCATGCGCCACCAGGTGCAGACCGAGTTCGCGGCTGCGCGCGAACACCTTGGCGAACTTCTCGGGCGGGTGACCGACCTCGCTCGAATCGAGGCCGACGCCGATGAACTGGGTCGCATACGGCAGCGCCTGCTCGAGCGTCTCGAAGGCCTCCTCCTCGCTCAGGTGGCGCAGGAAGCACAGGATGAGCGCGGCGCTCACGCCCAGCTTCGCCTCGGCGTCGACGCAGGCGCGGTGCAGGCCGTCGATGACCACCTTCACGTCGACACCGCGCGCGGTGTGCGTCTGCGGGTCGAAGAACATCTCGGTGCGCACGACGTTGTCGGCCGCGGCGCGCTCCAGGTAGGCCCAGGCCATGTCGTAGAAATCCTGCTCCTTCAGCAGCACGCTGGCGCCGGCGTAGTAGATGTCGAGGAAGCTCTGCAGGTTGGTGAAAGCGTAGGCCTGGCGCAGGTCGTCCACGCTGGCGTAGGGCAGCGTGACGCCGTTGCGCTGCGCCAGGGCGAAGATCAGCTCGGGTTCGAGCGAGCCCTCGATGTGCATGTGGAGCTCGGCTTTGGGCATGGCACACAGCAGTTCGGGCAGGCGATCGGCGGGAATATTGAAATCGTGAGCGGTCATGGCGTCACTGTAAGTCCATCGTCCCGAGCGCGCGAGTGTCAGCGCGGGGTTACACGACATTCATCTGCCGTCCATCTTCGGCAGCGAGAATCACGCACCGATGAACACCTGGAACCTCAAGCTCTTCGACCTCATTGCCGGCGGCCACCAGCCCGACAGCGGGCTGCTGCGCATCGCCTCCCTGCTGGCGGAAGGCTCGACCTGGCTGTGCGCCGCACTCATCCTGGCGGCGTTGTGGATGCAGCCGGCGGTGCGCGCACGCATCGCGTTCGTGCTCGTTGTCGCCGCGCTCGCCTCGGTGGTGTCGCGCGAAATGGCTACCGCCATCGGCGCCCCGCGCCCCTTCATGCTGGGGCTGAGCCCGGAACACATCTCCCACGGGACACGCGCGGGCCTGCCGAGCACGCACGCGTCGGTGATGTTCACCGTCGCCTTCATGCTGATCGCCGACCGGCGGCTGCGCGCGGTCGGCCTCGCCGTGCTCGCCATGGCGGTCGCGACCGCCTGGGCGCGCGTCTACGTCGGGGTGCACTTCCCGGCCGACGTGGCGGCGGGCGCGCTGCTCGGCGTCTGCATGGCCGGCGCGGCCCAGGCGGCCATCCACAGCGCGGAACGCCTGCGCGGGCGCGCCGAACCGCAGCTCACGCGACTTACTCAGTTTCTGGCCGGCCCGGGTCTCGCCCTCTGGCTGCTGGGCGGCTTCGCCGTTGCCGCGACGGGCGTTGGCCTGAACATGCCCCTGACGATCGGTCCCGGCGTTCTGCTGGAGGGCGGCGCGGTCGAGAACGGCACGCTCGTTCTCTACGTCGTTGCAGCAATGCTCGTGCTGAAGATGCGACCGCCGGCCTGGTCGTGGCGTGATGCGGGCGCGCTGTGCATCGTGCTGCTCGCGCTGGCGGCGCGCGAGGCTCATCTGCACCTGGCGCTTTTCGACATCGGCATCCTGCGGACACGCGCCGACAGTGGCGGGATGCTGCCGCAGATCGTGTTGCTCGTCGCCGTGCTGGGGACGGTCGGCGTGGCGGCGATCTGGCTGGGCCGGCGCCTGTGGTTGGTGTGGCGCAGCGCACTGCTGCGGCGGCGCTGGCGTCCCGCGGCACGCACGGTGGCGACCTTCGGCGTCGCCCTGCTGACAGCCGGATCGCTCGACCAACTGCAAGCCATGCTCGCCGACAGCAACATCCTGCCCTACGTGCCGGCGACCCTGCGCTACCTGATGCTGAGCATGGAAGAACTGCTCGAACTCGCCCTGCCCGTGCTGGTGCTGCTCGGCCTGCTGCAGTTGCAGGTGGGCCGGTATCCGACCTGGTTCCGCCGGAACGCCGACGGCACCGGCCAGCACGCGGTCCGACTCGCCTAACATCGGCGCTGCGCCGCCCGCCCGGGCTGCGCCTCTCCTGTCGCTTTCCACACGTTCGCCCACGCCGGGCGGGCGCTTCTTCCCATGGCATTCACCCGCCTTCGCGCCGAATGGGCGCCGAGCATTCCCCGCGAGCTGATGGCTGGCGCCGTCGCCACGTTCGCGCTCATCCCCGAAGTCATCGCCTTCTCCTTCGTGGCGGGCGTCGACCCGTCGGTCGGGTTGTTCGCGTCCTTCGTGATCAGCCTGGTCATCGCCTTCACCGGCGGCCGGCCGGCGATGATTTCCGCCGCGGCTGGTTCGGTGGCGCTGGTGGCCGCGCCGCTGGTGCATTCGCACGGCCTGCCTTACCTGCTGGCCGCCGGCGTGCTGGCGGGGCTGGTGCAGGTGCTGTTCGGCCTGCTGCGGCTGGGCGTGCTGATGCGCTTCGTGTCGTCGTCGGTACGCACCGGCTTCGTCAATGCGCTGGCCATCCTCATCTTCGCGGCGCAGATGCCGCACCTGCTGGGCGCGAACGCCGCGACCTGGGGCATGGTCGGGCTCGGGCTGGTGATCATCTACGGCCTGCCGCGCATCACCACGGCCGTGCCCTCGCCACTCGTGTGCATCGTGGTGTTGACCGTCATTGCGTCGTGGTTCGGCCTGCCGCTGAAGACCGTGGCCGACCTCGGCACGCTGCCCGACGCCCTGCCCGTCTTCGCATGGCTCGACGTGCCCTTCACGCTCGACACCCTGCGCCTCATCGCCCTGCCCGCGCTCGCCATCGCCATGGTCGGCCTGCTCGAATCGATGATGACCGCCAGCGTGGTCGACGAACTCACCGACACACCCAGTTCGAAGAACCGCGAATGCAGCGGCTTGGGTTTCGCCAACATCGCCGCCAGCTTCTTCGGCGGCATCGCCGGCTGCGGAATGATCGGCCAGACGGTGAGCAACGTGCGCTACGGCGGCCGCGGCCGGCTGTCGACGCTGTTCGCCGGCGCTTTCCTGCTGATCCTGATGTTGCTCCTCAAGCCCTGGGTGTCGCAGGTGCCGGTGGCCTCGCTGGTCGCGATCATGGTGATGGTGTCGGCCTCGACCTTCGACTGGGGATCGCTGAGCAGCGTGGTGCGTCACCCCCGCCTGTCGAGCACCGTGATGCTGGCCACGGTCGCCGTCACCGTCGCGACCGCCAATCTCGCCGCCGGCGTGGCCGTCGGCGTGATGCTCAGCGGCGTGTTCTTCACCTTCAAGGTCTCGCGCCTGCTCGCCGTGCAGGCCGAAGACGACGCGACGACCGGCACGCGCACCTACCGCGTCACGGGTCAGGTCTTCTTCGCCTCGGCCGACGTGTTCGTCGATGCCTTCGACACCCTCGACACCGAAGGCCGCCCCGTCCGCATCGACGTGACGCAGGCGCACTTCTGGGACGTGACCGCCGTCACGGCGCTGGACAAGGCGGTGCAGCGGCTGCAGAAGCACGGCAGCACAGTCGAGGTGATCGGGCTCAACGATGCGAGCGCGGTGCTGGTGGACCGGCTGGGGCCGCAGAAGTAGCCGTCACGACAGACAAAAAAAGGCCGCCCTCGGGCGGCCTCCTCGTTGGCGCAGTGCGCCGTGCTTACTTCTTCTCGCCGCCCGGCACCTTGCCTTCGACGCCCTTGACGTAGAAGTTCACGCCCGAGAGGAACTTGTCGTCGGCCACGGCTCCGGCGGCGATCAGCTCCTTGCCGTCCTGGCCGACGATCGGGCCCTTCCAGATAGAGTAGCTGCCGTCCTTCAGGCCGGCCTTGACGGTCTCGACCTTGGTCTTGATGTCGGCTGGCACGTCGTCGGCGATCGACACGATGTCGATGGCGCCTTCCTTCACGCCCCACCAGCTCGAGCCGGTCGCCCACTTGCCTTCGAGCGCGTCCTTGGTGGCCTTGATGTAGTACGGGCCCCAGTTGATCACGGCCGATGCCAGGTGGGCCTTCGGGCCGTAGGCCGTCATGTCCGAATCCCAGCCGAAGGCGCGCTTGCCCTTTTCCTGCGCCGTCTTGAGCACGGCCGGCGAGTCGGTGTTCTGGAACAGCACGTCGGCGCCACCGTTGATCAGCGCGGTGGCCGCTTCGGTTTCCTTCGGCGGGCTGAACCATTCGTTGACCCACACCACCTTGGTCGTGATTTTCGGGTTGACCGACTGCGCACCCAGCGTGAAGCTGTTGATGTTGCGCAGCACTTCGGGAATCGGCACCGAGCCGACCACGCCCAGCGTGTTCGACTTGGTCATCGACCCCGCAATGATGCCGGCCATGTACGCGCCTTCGTAGGTGCGGCTGTCGTAGGTGCGCAGGTTCTCGGCCGTCTTGTAGCCGGTGGCGTGCTCGAACTTGATTTCCTTGTTGTCGGCGGCGACCTTGAGCATCGGCTCCATGTAGCCGAAGGTGGTGCCGAAGATCAGCTTGTTGCCCTGGCCCACCAGGTCGCGGAACACGCGCTCGGCGTCGGCCGATTCGGGCACGCTCTCGACGAAGGTCGTCTTGACCTTGTCGCCGAATTCCTTCTCGAGCGCCTTGCGACCGTTGTCGTGCGCGAAGGACCAGCCACCGTCGCCCACCGGGCCGACATAGGCGAATGCGATGTTCAGCGGCGCGGCCGGCGCAGGCGCCGCCGCGGCAGCCGGCGCGGGTGCAGGCGCTGCAGCAGGTGCCGCCGCTTCTTCCTTCTTGCCGCAGCCGATCAGGGCGGCGGATGCGACGGCCGTGAGGGCAGCCAGCTTGAGCAGGGAGCGCTTGTTCAAATCATTCATTGTCGAGATCCTCGAAGGACAGGTTGGCGGAAACAGAAACGAGAAGCAAAAGGGATTATGAGCCGGGGTAGAACGGCTTTCCGATGGATGCCGGCATGTTGATGCGGATGAACGCGGGGTTGCGCGAGATCAAGGCCAGCACAACGATCGGCGCGATGTACTGCAGCATGCTCAGGAACTGGCTCGGCACGTCGACGCCGGTGCTCTGCAGGTGGAAACCCAGCATCGACACGCCGCCGAACAGGTACGCACCGAGCAGCACGCGCATCGGCCGCCAAGTGGCGAAGGTGGTGAGCGCCAGCGCGATCCAGCCGCGGCCGGCAACCATGCCCTCGACCCACAGTGGCGTGTAGACCGTCGACAGGTAAGCGCCCGACAGGCCGCACAACGCGCCACCCGCCACCACCGCCATGAATCGGATGCGCCGCACCGGGTAGCCCAGCGCGTGCGCCGATTCCGGCGACTCGCCCACCGAGCGCAGCACCAGGCCTGCGCGTGTGCGGTAGAGGAACCAGATCAGGCCGATGGTCAGCGCGACGGCGAAGTACACCATCGGGTGGTGCCGAAAGAAAGCCGGACCGACGAGGGGAATGTCGGACAGCTTCGGGATCGCGTACGACACGCTCTCGGGCAGCTTGGCCTGCACGAAGCCGATGCCGACGAAGGCCGAGAAGCCCACGCCAAACAGGCTGAGCGCCAGCCCGGTCGCGTACTGGTTGGTGTTGAGCCAGATCACCAGCACGCCGAAGATGGCCGCCAGCGCCGCACCCGCCAGCATGCCGGCCAGGAAGCCGAGCCAGGGGTTGCGCGTGACCACCACCGTCGCGAAGCCGGCGATGGCGGCGCACAGCATCATGCCCTCGGCACCGAGGTTGACGATGCCGGCCTTCTCGTTGATGAGCAGGCCGAGCGCGGCGATGGCGAGCACGGTGCCGGCGCTGAGCGCCGAACCGATGAGCAATGCGTACGAGTCCATCAGACATTACCTTCGGAAGTGCGCACGACCGGCGCGGTCAGCGGCGTGCTGGCCTGCAGCGACGAGGTGCTCGCCGCGGCGGACACCGGCTTCGCGGCGGCCTTTCGGCGGATGCGATAGGCGATGAGCGTGTCGCAGGCCAGCAGCGAGAACAGCAGCAGCCCTTGGAACACGCCGGTGAGCGACTTCGGCAGGCCCAGGCGCGACTGCGCCAGCTCGCCGCCGATGTAGAACATGCTCATCAGGATGGCCGAGAAGATCATGCCGACCGGGTGCAGCCGCCCGACGAAGGCCACGATGATGGCCGCGAAGCCGTAGCCCGCCGGCACGTAGGGTGTGAGCTGGCCGATGGGGCCGGCCACCTCCAGCGCGCCCGCCAGGCCGGCCGCGCCGCCCGAGGTCAGCAGCGCGATCCACACCGCCCGGCGCGACGAGAAGCCGGCGTAGCGCGCGGCGGCAGGCGCCAGGCCGCCGACCTGCTGCGCGAAGCCGGCGCGCGTGCGGAACAGGAAGATCCACAGCGCGCCCGCGCCGACCAGCGCGATGATCAGCCCGATGCTCACGCGCGAGCCCTTGATGAGCCGCGGGATCTGCGTGACCGCGTCGAAGGTCTTGGTCTGCGGGAAGTTGTAGCCCATCGGGTCCTTCCACGGCCCGTAGACCATGTAGCCCAGCAGCAGCGTCGCGACGTACACCAGCATCAGGCTCACGAGGATCTCGTTGGCATTGCACTTGTCGCGCAGGAAGGCGACGATGCCGGCCCACACCATGCCGCCCAGGATGCCGGCCATGAGGATCGGCAACACGATCCAAGGGCCGGTGCCCTTGTCGGCCAGCAGCGCCACGCCGCCCGCCGCGATGGCGCCCATGACGAACTGCCCTTCGGCGCCGATGTTCCAGACGTTGGAGCGGAAGCACACCGCCAGGCCGAGCGCGATGATGAGCAGCGGCGTGGCCTTCACCATCAGCTCGCCGAGCGCATAGCCGCTCTTGATCGGTTCCCAGAAGAAAACGAGCAGGCCCTTGACCGGGTCCTTGCCGAGCAGCGCGAAGAGCGCGACGCCGATCACGACGGTGATGACCAGCGCCAGGATCGGCGAGCCGTAGCTCCAGAAGCGCGACAGTTGCGGGCGGGGTTCGAGCTTAAGCATGGGCCATCTCCTTCGACGTGGTGCTCGGCGCATCCCACAGCCCGCTCATCCATTCGCCGATCTGCGGCACGGTCGCCGCAGCCCGGTCGACCGAGGGCGACAGCCGCCCCTTGGCGATCACGTAGAGCCGGTCGCTGATCTCGAACAGCTCGTCGAGTTCTTCACTGACGACAAGTACCGCACAACCGGCGTCGCGCAGCGCGAGGATCTCATTGCGGATGAGCGCGGCGGCGCCCACGTCCACGCCCCAGGTCGGCTGCGACACGATGAAAAGCTTCGGGTTGGCGTCGATCTCGCGGCCGACGATGAACTTCTGCAGGTTGCCGCCTGACAGCGAACGCGCCGCCGACTGCGGCCCGCCCGCCTTGACGTTGAAGCGGCGGATGATCTCGTTCGCATGCTTGGCGAGCTGGCCGGTGCGGATCCATCCGCCCGCGCCGACCGCGTTGCTGCGCGTGAGCAGCATGTTGTGCGCGAGCCCGAGCGTCGGTACCGCGCCGCGGCCCAGCCGCTCTTCCGGCACGAAGTGCACACCCAGAGCCCGGCGCTTGCGCGGACGGAAGCGCGCAGCCGCCTGGCCGAAGACCTCGATCATCGCGGGCTCGGCGCGTGTGTCTTCGCCCGACAGCGCGTAGAGCAGTTCCTTCTGACCGTTGCCCGAGACGCCCGCGATGCCGACGACCTCGCCGGCGCGCACGTCGAGCGACACGCCTTCGAGGTCGACGCCGAACTGGTCCTCGCGCGCCAGCGTCAGTGCCTTGACGCGCAGCGCCACGGCGCCCGCCTTCAGTTCACGGTGCTGCAGCGGTGGCGGCTCGGCGCCGATCATCAGGCGCGAGAGTGATTCGTTGGTCTCGTTCTGCGGGTTGCACACGCCCGTGACCTTGCCGCCGCGCAGCACCGTGCAGGCGGTGCACAGCTCGCGGATCTCGTGCAGCTTGTGGCTGATGTAGAGGATGCTGCAGCCTTCGGACGCCAGCTTCTTCAGCACCACGAAGAGCTTGGTGACGGCCTGCGGCGTCAGCACCGAAGTCGGCTCGTCGAGGATCAGCAGCTTGGGGTCGGTGAGCAGCGCGCGGATGATCTCCACGCGCTGCATCTCGCCGACCGACAGCGTGTGCACCGGGCGAGAAGGGTCGATGTCGAGCCCGTACTCGCTCGCCTTGGCGGTGATCCGCCGCGTGACCTCGGCCAGCGCCAAGTGCTTGTCGAGCCCGAGCCAGACGTTCTCGGCCACGGTCAGCGTGTCGAACAGGCTGAAGTGCTGGAACACCATGCTGATGCCCAGTGCGCGCGCCTCCTGCGGGTTGCGCACGTTCACCGCCCGGCCGTTGAACATCACGCTGCCTTCGTCGGGCTTGACCGAGCCGTAGATGATCTTCATCAGCGTGGACTTGCCGGCGCCGTTCTCGCCGAGGACGGCATGCGTTTCGCCCGGCTGGACGATCAGCGACACGTCGCTGTTCGCCACCACCGCCGGGTAGCGCTTGGTGATGTGCGCGAGTTGGAGTCGTGGGGTTGTCATTCGATCGATCTCAATGGATGTCCTTGGCGGCACCGGCCGGCGTGCGAAGCGACGCCGCCACCGACTTGATGCGGTCACGCAGCCAGCGCGCCGAACTCGACGCATGCGTGCGCTCGTGCCACAGCTGGTAGTACATGAGGCGCGGAAAGTCGACAGGGCACGGCAGCACCTTCACCGGCAGCCGGTCGGTGAAGCGCTCGCAGTACTGGCGACCGGTGGTGAGCACCAGCAAGCTCGATGCCACCATGTCCGGGATCAGCCCGAAGTGCGCGCAGCGCACGGTGATGTTGCGTTGCAGGCTTTGCGCGTCGAGCATCTGGTCGATGATGCCGCGTGCCCCCGGGTGCAGCGGCGTCGGCGCGATGTGCTCGGCGGCCAGCCAGGTGTCGGCGTCCCAGCCGCGGCGCGTCGCGGGGTGGTCGGCGCTCACCAGCGACACGATCTCGTCGCCGAAGAGCCGGGCCATGTGCAGGTCCTCGGGCGGCTTGAGCCAGTTGCCGATGACCAGGTCGATGTGGCCGAGCGACAGGTGCGCGTGGTAGTTCGAATCCGGCGACAGCGGATGGATCTCGATGCGGCACAGCGGCGCCTGTTCCTTCACCTGCGTCACGAACATCGGCAGGAAGAGCGGGTCGAGGTAGTCGCTCGCGGCGATTCGGAAGGTGTTGGTGGCAGTCTGCGGGTCGAAGCCGCGTGCATCGCTGAACAGCACCTCGGCCGAGCGCAGGATGCTGGCGGTGGGCTCGATCATCCGCAGCGCCGCGTCGGTGGGCACCATGCCCGAGCCGGACCGCACCAGCAGCGGGTCACCCGACAGCTCGCGCAGCCGCTTCAGCGCCGACGACACCGCCGGCTGGTACATGCCCAGGCGGATGGCGGCGCGCGAGACGCTGCGTTCGGTCAGCACGGTGTGGAGAACCCGGATGAGGTGAAGATCGATCTTGTCGAAGAGAGCTTGATCACGCATGCGGCGCCGCGGTGTGGGGGATGCGCAGCGTTATACCGCCGCTCAGGCCCCCGCCTGCACCGCGGTGATCGCATTCAGGATCGCTTCGCTCGTCGCCGGCGCGCGCAGCGGCGGGTCGACCCGGTGGCCACCGGCGGCCGACACCGCGTCGCGGATCGCGAAGAACACCGAGAACGGCAGCAGCAACGGCGGCTCGCCGACGGCCTTGCTGCGGTGGATCGAGTCCTCGAAATTCGGCCCCTCGAACAGCTTCACGTTGAAGACCGGTGGGCAGTCGTTGGCCGTCGGGATCTTGTAGGTGCTCGGTGCGTGCGTGGTCAGCTTGCCGCTCTGCGGGTGCCACACCAGTTCTTCGGTGGTGAGCCACCCCATGCCCTGGATGAAGGCGCCCTCGACCTGGCCGATGTCGATGGCCGGGTTCAGCGACTTGCCGGCGTCGTGCAGGATGTCGGCGCGCAGCAGCTTCCATTCGCCGGTCAGCGTGTCGACGACGACCTCGCTCACCGCCGCACCGTAGGCGTAGTAGTAGAACGGCCGGCCCTTGAGCGTGTCGCGGTCCCAACTGAGGCCCGGCGTCGAGTAGAAGCCGTCGGACCACAGCTGCACGCGGTCGAGGTAGGCCTCGCCGACCAGCGTGGCGAAGCCCAGGGTGCGGCCGTTGACCTCGACCTTGTCGTTGGCGAAGCGCACGTCGGCCGCATCGCCGCCGTGCCTTGCAGCGGCGCAGGCGGCTAGGCGCTCGCGGATCCGTCGGGCCGCATCCTGCGCAGCCTTGCCATTCAGGTCAGCGCCGGTCGACGCGGCCGTGGCCGAAGTGTTGGCGACCTTGGTCGTGTCGGTGGCCGTGGCCCGCACGCATTCGAAGCTCACGCCCAGCTCGTGCGCCACCACCTGGGCGACCTTGGTGTTCAGGCCCTGGCCCATCTCGGTGCCGCCGTGGTTCACCAGCACCGAACCGTCGTTGTAGACATGCACCAGCGCGCCGGCCTGGTTGAAGTGCGGCACGTTGAAGGAGATGCCGAACTTCAGCGGCGCCAGCGCGATGCCGCGCTTGAGCACCGGGCTCTGCGCGTTGTAGGCCGCAATGGCGTCGCGCCGCGCGCGGTAGTCGCTGCTGGCTTCGAGTTCGCCGACCAGCTCGTGCACGATGTTGTCGGTCACGACCTGGGCATAGGGCGTGACGTTGCGCTCGTCCTTGCCGTAGAAGTTGATGCGTCGCACCTCCAGCGGATCGCGGCCCAGTCGGCGTGCCACCGTGTCGAGGATGTTCTCCACCGCGATCGCGCCCTGCGGCCCGCCGAAGCCGCGGAACGCCGTGTTGCTTTGGGTGTTGGTCTTGCCCGAATAGCCGTGCATCGACACCTCGGGCAGCCAGTAGGCGTTGTCGAAGTGGCACAGCGCGCGCGTCATCACCGGCCCCGACAGGTCAGCCGAATGGCCAGCCCGCGAGACCATGGTGATCTCCGCGCCGAGCAGCCGGCCTTCGTCGTCGTAGCCGACCTCGTAGTCGTACCAGAAGCAGTGGCGCCGGCCGGTGACCATGAAGTCGTCGTCGCGGTCCAGCCGCAGCTTGACCGGGCGCTTGAGCTTGTTCGCCGCCACCGCCGCCACGCAGGCGAACAGGCCCGACTGCGATTCCTTGCCGCCGAAACCGCCGCCCATGCGCCGGCATTCGACATGCACCTCGTTGGCGTTCAGGTGCAGCGCATGGGACACCAGGTGCTGCATCTCGGTGGGGTGCTGGGTCGAGCAGTGCACATGCATGCCGCCGCCCTCTTTCGGAATCGCGTAGCTGATCTGGCCTTCCAGGTAGAACTGCTCCTGGCCGCCGACCTCCAGCGTGTCTTTCAGCCGGTGCGGTGCAGCGGCGATGGCGGCGCGCACCGCCGCCTGTTCGTCGCCGTCGGGGTCACTCGCGCTGCGCAACAGGTGCATCGGCGGCACCACGTACTGGCCCTTGGCGTGCGCGTCCTGCGGCGTCAGCACTGGCGGGGCGGCCTCGATCGTCAGCACCTCCTTGGCACGCGCGGCAACGCGGCGGGCCACCTCGCGGGTCTGCGCGATCACGGCGAACACCGGCTGGCCGAGGTAGCGGATCTCGCCGCTACAGAGGATGGGGTCGTCGTGGACGATCGAGCCGCAGTCGTTGCTGCCCGGGATGTCCTCGGCCGACAGCACCGCCACCACGCCGGGCAGTGCGCGCAGCACGTCGAGGTTCATCCCCTTCAATTTGCCATTGGCCACCGGCGACAGGCCCAGCGCGCAATGCAGCGTGCCGCGCAGTTCGGGGATGTCGTCGATGTAGGTAGCCTCGCCGGCGACATGCAGCGCCGCCGATTCGTGCGGCCGGCTGATGCCGATGCGCGCGCCGCCGTCCTGCGCCTTGGCCTCGGCACCGCGGTCGATGCGCGCGGCGATGTTGGCCTCGTAATCGGCGAAGGGTTCCACGGGCTGGAGCAATGCGATGTCGATGGGCTTGTTCATGTCAGGCTCCCTGGACGGCTGGCAGCACGTCGTGCGGCATCACGCTCCACACGCTGGTGGCGTCCGACGGCAGCGCATCGGCGGTGCGGGTTTCGAGCCACAGACGCTGGATCAGGTTCTGCGCCACCTGCAGCCGGTAGGCCGCCGAGGCGCGCATGTCCGACAGCGGCTGGAAGTCGTCGGCCAGCGCCTGCTTCGCAGCGTTCACCGATGCCTGCGTCCAGGGCTGGCCGACCAGCGCGGCCTCGGCCTTCGCGGCGCGCTTGACGATGCCGGCCATGCCGCCGAAGGCCAGCCGCACCTCCTTCACCGCCTCGCCGTCGAGCGCCAGCGCGAAGCCGCCGCACAGCGCCGAGATGTCGCAGTCGAAGCGCTTGCTGATCTTGTACGCCCGCACCTGGCGCTGCAGCGCGGCCAGTGGCACGTCCAGCCCCTGCACGAACTCGCCCGGCGCCAATTCGTTCTTCATGTAGTCGACGTAGAAGTCGGTCAGCGGCATCCGCCGCACCTGTGCACCACGCCGCAGCACGATCTGCGCATCCAGCGCCATCAGCACCGGCGGCGAATCGCCGATGGGCGAACCGTTGGCCACGTTGCCGCCCATGGTGCCGGCATGGCGGATCGGCGGCGACGCGAAGCGCAGCCACACGTCGGTGAGCGCGGGCGCGCGCTGCGCCAGGGCGCGCCAGGCGTCTTCGAGCGAGGCGCCGGCGCCGATGTGCAGCGTGTCGCCGCGCACCTCGACCGTCTTCAGCTCGGCCACATCGCCGATGTAGATCAGGTCGCCGACGTCGCGGAACTGCTTGTTGACCCACAGGCCGATGTCGGT
>CALRYR010000032.1:0-15411 GCA_943372425.1 Variovorax sp. YR752
GGCGGCGATGCCCGCGCCTCCCTGCCAGAAGCCGGCGCGCGCGACGTACTCACCGGCCTCGCCGACCGGCGTGGCCGTGGCGCCATCGAACTGCACGTCGACACTGCCGGTCGCCGACATGCCGACGGCGTGCCAGCCCTGCTCCGTGACCCGTACGCCGGGCTGGGCCAGCGCCACGGCTGCCAGGCGCGGGGCGCCTTCGTCGTCCCAACAACTGACCACGGCATGCGTGACATCGGCTGCGCCGGAGCACCAGGCCTTGGTGCCCGCGAGCGACCAGCCGTCGCCGCGACGCCGCAGCGACAGCCGTGCACTCGGCGGCTCGGCGCACCAAGTGCCCCAGCGGCTGCCGGACGGTGCTTCGGCACCGCCCAGTTCCGCAAGGATGGCGAGCGCGTCGGTGTGGCCTTCGAAGCGCTTCACCAGCGACAGATCGCAGGCGGCGACCGCCGCCAGCGCCTGCCAGCGCTCGAGCGTCCGTCCGGTGCCCGGCAGCGGGAGCTGATCCAGCCCCGCTTCGACCAGTTTGGCAAGGCTCGGCGGTCCCGCGCGGTCGCGGTCCAGCAAGGCGGCGAGGCGTCGATCGACGCGGGGCGCGAGCATCGGATGAGCGCCGTTCAACCGACGTTCAGGGTCTTGTGGTCACCCATGTTCTTCGGCGGCTCCCCGGTGACGGCGGCCTTCATCATCTTGAAGATCTGCACCATCTTGCTGTCGTCGACGTCCCAGAACTCGGCGTTGTCGATGTGCACGGTGAGCAGGCCGAGGTTGGGGTCGGTCACGCCCTTGGGGAACCAGGCCTTCGCCATGGTGGTGAACAGCGCTTCCTTCTTGGCCTGGTCTTCCAGCAGCGATGCGCGGCCGGAGACCGAGACGTAGCTGTCCTTGTCGGTGTTGGCATAGGCCACATTGACTGCGTCGTCGGTCGCGATGCTGCGGGCGATCTCGCCGTCCTTCGGCACGAAGAAGTACAGCGTCGCGCCTTCGTCGATGGCCTTGTTCTGCGTGGTCAGCGGGTGGCTGTGCAGCAGGCCGTCGTGGTGGCGGTGCACGAACATGCCGAAGCGCGTGTCCTTGATGAGGTCCCAGAGCTTCTGGTGGTCGTTGTCGGTCGTTGTCGTCATGGTGGTGGCTCTGCAAAATTGAAGAACTCCAACATACGGAGCCGCCGAAGCCATTCGGGGCGGATGAACGTCGCGTGTGCGTGTGGGCCGTCGCCGACGGTCTGCGTCAACCGCCCAGGGCGGCGAGCAGGGCCGTGGTCTGGGCGTCCGCGGGGAAGAAGGACTCGACCGCCAGTTCCTGCAGCGTGATGTCGACCGGCGAGCCGAAGACCGTGGTGGTGCTGATGAAGCTGAGCACGCCACCGTCCGTCGCCAGTTGGAAAGGCACCGCCACGCCGGAGAATTCCCCGGCGGAGGGCGCCGCCCGGTGCGCCGATTCGGGCGCCGGGTAGGCGGCCAGCTCGTCGTGCAGCGCCTGCAGTGCGGCATCGCCTGAGGCAGCAATCTGCTGCTGAAGTCGCTCCAGCAGGTGCGCGCGCCACTGCGCCAGATTGAGGATGCGTGGCGCCAGCCCCTGCGGGTGCAGGCTCAGGCGCAGCACGTTGATCGGCGGCGCCAGCAGTTCGGGCGCGGCACCGGCCATCAGCAGGGGCACGATGCGGTTGGCCGCGACCAGGTGCCAGTGGCGGTCGATGGCCAGCGCCGGGTAGGGCTCATGGCCACGCAGCACCAGGTCGACCGCCCGGCGCGCGGCAGCGAGCGCCGGGTCGTCGAGCGTGCGCTGGCGGTACATGGGCGCGAAGCCAGCCGCCACGAGCAGCGCGTTGCGCTCGCGCAGCGGCACGCCCAGCCGGTCGGCCAGGCGCAGCACCATCTCGCGGCTGGGCGCGGCGCGGCCGGTCTCAACGCAGCTCAGGTGGCGGGTCGACACCTCGGCCTCCTGCGCCAGGTCGAGCTGGCTCAGCCGCCGACGCTGGCGCCAATGGCGCAAGTGGGCGCCGAAGGGCTCGCGGGCGCCCGGAGCGGCGGGAGGGGAGGTGGGGCTTGGCATGGCGGCGATTCTGCGATGCACCGCGCACGTGTGCCATGACCTCCCGGGTCATCGACGCGCTGACGTCGCGTGGAAATCATTCACCCCACGCGGCGGGAATGGCCTGCCGCGCCACACCCACCTGAAGGAGTTCCTGCCATGTCGATCTTTGCTTCCCCGCGCTTCCTGCCCCGTGTGATGGCCGCCGACGCGATTTCCTGCGCCGCGACCGGCGCCCTGCAACTGGGCTTGACCGACACCCTGGCGCGCGTGACCGGCCTGCCCGCCACCTTGCTCACCGGCACCGGTGTCTTTCTGCTGGCCTACGCCGCCCTCGCGGCGTGGATGGCCCGCCGCCCCGTGCCACCGCGCCGGCTGATCGGGCTCGTCGTCGCGGGCAACCTGGGCTGGGCGGCGGGCGGCGTGGCGCTGCTGACCAGCGGCCTGGTCGCGCACACCCCCCTCGGCGTGGCCTGGGTGCTCGCGCAGGTCGTGGTCGTGATCGCGCTGGCGGACTTGCAGTGGATGGGGCTGCGTGCAACGCGCCCCGCACGCGGCCGCATGGCGGCGGCTTGAGCCGCTCCGACGGTGCCTCTGTCGGAGGAGAGAACGCGTCCCAGGCCGAAGGGGGAGGGGCCGTCTCACGGCCATCCCTCCGACAGCGAATGACTTCGAAGCCTGCTATCTTTGAGGTGCTTCCACGAATCACAGGAGTTCCCATGGCCAAAGCACCGGCGCACCCATTCGCATCCGCCCTCAAGATATTCAAGACGGCATCGGGCGGGTCCGGCAAATACTGGTCGTTGAAGGAACTCGCCAAGCAGTACCCGAACATCGCCAAGCTGCCGGTCTCGCTGCGCATCGTGCTGGAGTCGGTGATGCGCAACTGCGACGGCCAGAAGGTCGGCGTCGAGAACGTCGAGCAGCTCGCCAATTGGCAGCCGAACGCGGAGCGCACCGAAGAGATCCCCTTCGTCGTCACCCGCGTGGTGCTGCAGGACTTCACCGGCGTGCCGTTGCTGGCCGACCTGGCCGCCATGCGCAGCGTGGCGCAGAAGCTCGACAAGAGTCCCAAGACCATCGAGCCGCTGGTGCCGGTCGACCTGGTCGTCGACCACTCCGTGATGGTCGACCACTACGGCACGCCCAAGGCGCTCGACCTGAACATGAAGCTGGAGTTCCAGCGCAACAACGAGCGCTACCAGTTCATGAAGTGGGGCATGCAGGCCTTCGACACCTTCGGCGTTACGCCGCCGGGCTTCGGCATCGTCCACCAGGTGAATCTCGAATACCTGGCGCGCGGCGTCTACAAGGCGGCCGACGACAAGGCCGACGTGCCGACGTACTACCCCGACTCGCTCGTCGGCACCGACAGCCACACGACGATGATCAACGGCGTCGGCGTGGTCGGCTGGGGCGTCGGCGGCATCGAGGCCGAGGCAGCGATGCTGGGCCAGCCGGTCTACATGCTGACACCCGACGTGGTGGGCTTCGAGCTGACCGGCACGCTGCGCGAAGGCGTGACGGCGACCGACCTGGTGCTCTTCGTCACCGCCATCCTGCGCAGCGAGAAGGTGGTGGGCAAGTTCGTCGAGTTCTTCGGCCCCGGCGCGGCATCGATCGCCGTGCCCGACCGCGCGACCATCGGCAATATGGCGCCCGAGTACGGCGCGACGATGGGCTTCTTCCCGGTCGACGAGAAGACGCTCGCGTACTTCAAGGGCACCGGCCGCACCGAGAAGGAGATCGAGCGCTTCGAGGCCTACTACAAGGCGCAGGGCCTGTTCGGCATGCCTGCGCCCGGTGAGCTGAACTACACGAAGATCGTCCGGCTCGACCTGGGCACGGTGTCGCCGAGCCTGGCCGGCCCGAAGCGCCCGCAGGACCGCATCGACCTGGGCCACCTGGCGACCAAGTTCTCCGAGCTCTACAGCAAGCCGAACGAGGCCAACGGCTTCAACCAGCCAGCCGACAAGCTGAAGATCCGCTACCCGCTCACGAAGAACGGCCATGGCGACGACACGGAGGCGCCGTCACCCGCGCCCGGCGCGCCGCGCCAGCTCGAGGAGATGGTCGCCAACCGCTCGACCAAGGCGGCGGCCCACGTGAGCGCCACCGCGCCGGCCTCGCCCAAGGGGCAGGTCACCATCGGCAACGGCGACGTGCTGATCGCCGCCATCACGTCGTGCACCAACACCTCGAACCCGAGCGTGCTGCTGGCCGCGGGCCTGCTGGCGAAGAAGGCGGTGGAGGCGGGCCTCACCGTCAAGCCGCATGTGAAAACCTCGCTGGCCCCCGGCTCGCGCATCGTCACCGAGTACCTCGAGAAGGCCGGCTTGATGCCGTATCTGGAGAAGCTGGGCTTCTACCTCGCGGGCTACGGCTGCACCACCTGCATCGGCAACGCCGGCGACCTCACGCCAGAGATCAACGAAGTCATCACCGACAACAACCTGGTGGCCGCCGCGGTGCTGTCGGGCAACCGCAATTTCGAGGCGCGCATCCACCCGAACCTCAAGGCCAACTTCCTGGCCTCGCCGCCGCTGGTGGTGGCCTACGCCATCGCCGGCAACGTGATGGTCGACCTGATGACGCAGCCGGTGGGCAAGGGCAAGCACGGCAAGGACGTGTACCTCGGCGACATCTGGCCGAGCGCCAAGGAGATCGACGAGAACCTGCACTTCGCGATGAACGCCAAGGCCTTCCGCAAGAACTACGAGCAGATCGCCGAGAACCCAGGCAAGCTCTGGAGCAGCATCAAGGGCGTGAGCGGCGACGTCTACAACTGGCCCACGTCGACCTACATCGCCGAGCCGCCGTTCTTCGAGGGCTTCAAGATGAAGCCGGCCGCGACCAACCCGGGCTTTTCGGGCGCGCGCATCATGGCGCTGTTCGGCGACTCGATCACGACCGACCACATCTCGCCGGCCGGTTCGATCAAGGAAAGCTCGCCCGCGGGCATCTGGCTGAAGGCGCACGGCGTGCAGAAGGCCGACTTCAACAGCTATGGCTCGCGCCGCGGCAACCACGAGATCATGATGCGCGGCACCTTCGCCAACGTGCGCATCAAGAACCTCATGCTGCCGCCCGATGAGAAGGGCACGCAGGAAGAGGGCGGGCTCACGCTGTTCCAGCCCGGCAACGAGAAGATGTTCATCTACGACGCCGCGATGAAGTACATCGAGCAGGGCGTGCCCACGGTGGTCTTCGGCGGCGAGGAATACGGCACCGGCTCCTCGCGCGACTGGGCGGCCAAGGGCACCCAGTTGCTGGGCATCAAGGCCGTGGTCGCACGCAGCTTCGAGCGCATCCACCGTGCCAACCTGGTCGGCATGGGCGTGCTGCCGCTGCAGTTCCGCGGCGCCGATTCGTGGCAGAGCCTGGGCCTCACCGGCCACGAGAAGATCGACGTGGTGATCGAAGGCGAACTCCGGCCGATGATGGACGTGAAGCTGAACGTGCACCGCCCCGACGGCACGCACCAGGAGGCCACGGTGCGCCTGCGCATCGACACGCCGATCGAGGTCGACTACTACAAGCACGGTGGCATCCTGCCCTTCGTGCTGCGGCAGTTGCTGGCGGCCTGATTCGAGCGGTCAGACCTCTGACCAGCGACTGACCCCGCGCCGATGTCCCTGGTGGGCATCGGCGTTTTTTTGCGCCGGATACGTCTTGTCGCACTGGGACCAAGGGGCTTCGTCGTGCCCTGTTTGGCCCTGCCGATCGTTTTCGAGAATAATTCTCATCTTTATCTCGATGGAATGTTCGGGTGACAACAACGACTTTGGCAGCCCCCGTGGCTGCGGGCGCGGCGGCCGGGGCGCTGAGCCTCGACCAGCTACCGATCAACGAATGGGCCACGGTGCTCGACGTGCTGCGGCCCGATGACGCCCAGGACCGCGAGCTGGTGCTGCGCCTGACCGAGATCGGCTTCGTGCCTGGCGAGGCCGTGCGCATCGTCGCCGCCGGCATGCCCGGCGCCGACCCGCTGGCCGTGCGCCTGGGCCACACCACCTTCGCCTTGCGTCGCCACGAAGCGGCCTTCGTCCACGTCACCCGCGGAGCAAGCCACCATGGTTGAAGCCACGCTCGACTTCCGCCCCAACGCCACCGGTGCTGCGGCCGCGCCGCCCGAGCGCATCGCCCTGCTGGGCAACCCCAACTGCGGCAAGACCGCGCTGTTCAACCTGCTGACCGGCAGCCGCCAGAAGGTGGCCAACTACGCCGGCGTGACCGTCGAGCGCAAGGAGGGCACCTTGCTCACCGCTGGCGGGCGCCGGGTCTTCGTGCTCGACCTGCCGGGCGCATACAGCCTCAACGCGCTGTCGGCCGACGAAGCGGTCACGCGCGACGTCGTCACCGGCCAAAGCAAGGAGTCGCCGCCCGACCTGCTGGTGTGCGTGACTGACGCGACCAACCTGCGCCTCAACCTGCGGCTGGTGCTCGAAGCCACGAAGCTCGGCCTGCCGATGGTGGTGGCGCTGAACATGACCGACATGGCCAAGCGCCAGGGCATCGTGGTCGACGCTGCCGTGCTGTCGCGCGAACTCGGTGTGCCGGTGATCGAAACGGTCGGCGTGCACACCGGCGGCGCGCGTGACCTGCTGGCCGCGCTCGACGCGCCCGTGGCCGCCGCGGCGCCGGTGCCCTGGGTGGCGCCCGAACTGGACGACGTGCTCGCCACCCAGCGCGAGGTGCGCCGCATCCTCGGCCTGGCCGTGACCGAGCCGGTCGGCAGCCTCGCCACCAGCGACCGCATCGACCGCGTGGTGCTGCATCCACTGTGGGGCATGCTGGTGCTGGCGGTCACGCTGTTCCTGATGTTCCAGGCGGTGTTCAGCTGGGCCAACGTGCCGATGGACGCCATCAAGGCCGGCACCGAGTGGCTGGGCGAGGCGGTGAAGGCGGTGGTGCCCGAAGGCATGCTTCAGAGCCTGCTGGTCGACGGCGTGGTGGCCGGGCTGGGCGGCGTGGTCGTCTTCCTGCCGCAGATCCTGATCCTGTTCCTGTTCATCCTGGCGCTGGAAGACTCCGGCTACCTGCCGCGCGCGGCCTTTTTGCTCGACCGCATCATGGGCACCGTGGGCCTGTCGGGCCGCTCGTTCATCCCGCTGCTGTCGAGCTTCGCCTGCGCCATTCCGGGCGTGATGGCCACGCGCACCATCAGCAACTGGCGCGACCGGCTCACCACCATCATGATCGCGCCGCTCATGACCTGCTCGGCGCGGCTGCCGGTGTACGCGCTGCTCATCGCGGCCTTCATCCCGGCGCAGACCGTGGGCGGCGTGTTCAACCTGCAGGGCATCGTGCTGTTCGCGCTCTACGTCTTCGGCATCGTCTCGGCGATGGCGGTGGCCTGGGTGATGAAGCGCTTCCGCGACAACACGGCGCATTCGCCGCTGATGATGGAACTGCCGGCCTACCGCTGGCCCAACCTGCGCAACCTGGCGCTCGGCCTGTACGAACGCGCGTGGATCTTCCTGCAGCGCGTGGGCACCATCATCCTCACGCTGACGATCCTGCTGTGGTTCCTGTCGACCTTCCCGTCGCCGCCCGAGGGCGCGACCGGACCGGCCATCCAGTACAGCCTGGCCGGCATCATCGGCCGCGGGCTGGAACACATCTTCGCGCCCATCGGCTTCAACTGGCAGATCTCGATCGCGCTGGTGCCGGGCATGGCGGCGCGCGAGGTGGCGGTGGGTGCGCTGGGCACGGTGTACGCGCTGTCGGCCACCGGCGACGACGTGGCCACCGCGCTGGAGCCGCTGCTCGCGGGCAGCTGGTCGCTGGCGACGGCGCTGTCGTTGCTTGTCTGGTTCGTGTTTGCGCCGCAGTGCATCTCGACGCTGGCCGCGGTCAAGCGCGAGACCAACTCGTGGAAATACGTGTGGATCATGGCGGGCTACCTGTTCGGGCTCGCCTACATTGCCTGTTTCATCACCTACCGCATCGCGGTCGCCCTGGGAGCCGGATGACATGACCCAGCAACTCATCGTCGGATTGATCGTCGCCTGCGCCGCCTTCTACGCGGTGTGGCGCTGGATGCCCGCGGGCTGGCGGCGCTCGGCCGCGACCAGGCTCGCCGCGGGATCGCACCGCGCCGGTCTGGTTGATGCGCAGCGCGCCGATGCGCTGGCCGCCTCGCTCGCCAAGACCTCGGGCTGCGGTTCGTGCGACAGCTGCGGAAGCTGCGGCACGGCGAAGACCGGCAAAGCCGCCAACGACGCGCCGCCGAGCGCCAGCCGCTGAGCGGATGACGCTGCAGTTCCTGGTCGCCGGCGGCGGCATCGGCGGGCTGGCGAGCGCACTGGCGCTGGCACGTGGCGGCCACCGGGTCGAGCTGTTCGAGCAATCGGCCGTCTTCGCCGAAGTCGGTGCCGGCATCCAGCTCGGGCCGAACGCGGTGCGTCGCCTGCATGCACTCGGCCTGGCCGGTGCGCTCGATGCCATCGCCGCGCGGCCGGACATGCTGGTGGTGCGTGCGGCCCATGACGACCGCGAACTCGCTCGGCTGCCGCTGGGTGACGCGGCCTTGCGGCGCTACGGCGCGCCTTACTGCTGCGTGCACCGCGCCGACCTGCATGGTGTGCTGCTGGCGGCGGTTCGCGCGCAGGCCGACGTCACGCTGAACCATTCCGCACGCCTGGCGCAGATCGCACATTCCGACGATGCCGTGACCATCGCCACCGACGGCGCACGCGCCTGGGAGGGCGACGCCCTGGTCGGCGCCGACGGCCTGTGGAGCCTCGTGCGCAAGGAGCTCGACGACCCCGGCCCCGCGCCACGGCCAACCGGCCACACCGCCTGGCGCGGCCTGCTGTCGCAGGATGCGTTGCCGCCGGCCCAACGCAGCACGCAGGTGCGCGTGTGGCTGGGCGACCGGCTGCACGCGCTGGTCTACCCGGTGCGCCGGAGCGAACTGCTCAACGTGGTCGTGCTGGCCGAAGCCGCGCCAGCGGGCGATGCGCGCGACTGGGACCAGACGACGAGTCTCGACGCATTGCAGCGCGCCACCGGCCGTTGCTGCACGACGCTGCAGGGCTACCTGAGCGCCGTGCCGAGCTGGCGCGCCTGGACGCTGCACGACCGTGCGCCGCTTGCCGGTCCGGCCCAGATGGCACACGAGCGTGTCGCACTGGTCGGCGATGCGGCGCATCCGATGCTGCCGTACCTGGCGCAGGGCGCCGGCATGGCGATCGAGGATGCGGTGGCGCTCGCAGCGTCGTTGCAGGGGGCTTCCGCTGCCGAGGTGCCGTCGTCGTTCCAGCGCTATGCGCAGGCGCGCTGGCAGCGCAATGCGCAGGTGCAGGCGCGTGCGCGCCGCAACGGCGAGATCTTCCATGCGGCCGGGCCGCTGCGCGTGGCGCGCGACACGGCGATGCGCCTGCTGGGCGCCCGCCTGCTCGACCAGCCCTGGCTGTACGGCGGGTAGCCCCGGTGCGTCAGAGGTTGGTGCGCAGGCGCCAGATCTCGGGGAACAGCACCACGTCGAGCATCTTGCGCAGGTAGCTCACGCCGCCGGTGCCGCCGGTGCCGCGCTTGAAGCCGATGACGCGCTCCACCGTCGTCACATGGCGGAAGCGCCAGAGCCGGAAGGCGTCCTCGATGTCGGTGAGCTTCTCGCCGAGCTGGTACAGGTCCCAGTGCTGGCGCGGGTCGCGGTAGACCGCGAGCCAGGCCGCTTCGACCTCGTCGCTGGCCTCGTAAGGCTGCGTCCAGTCGCGCGCCACATAGCCCGGCGGAACGGCCAGGCCGCGCCGCGCCAGCAGGCGCAGCGCTTCGTCGTAGAGCGAGGGCGCGCGGTAGGCCGCATCCACCTGTGCCAGCAGGTCCGCCCGATGCGCATGCGGCTTCAGCATGGCCGCGTTCTTGTTGCCCAGCGCGAATTCGATGCATCGGTATTGCGCGCTCTGGAAACCGCTCGAGCTCGCGAGGTAGGGCCGCATGGCGCTGTACTCGGGCGGCGTCATGGTTGACAGCACCGTCCATGCGCTCACCAGCTGCTCCATGATGCGCGTCACGCGCGCGAGCATCTTGAAAGCGTCGGGCAACTGCTCGGTCGCGATGCAGCGCGTGGCGGCCGTCAGCTCGTGCAGCATCAGCTTCATCCAGAGTTCGCTGGTCTGGTGCTGGACGATGAAGAGCATCTCGTCGTGCGCCGGCGAGAGCGGGTGCTGCGCATTCAGGATCTCGTCGAGGTGCAGGTAGTCGCCGTAGCTCATCGAAGCGCTGAAGTCGAGCTGCGCCTTCTCGTCCTGGACGATCTTTTCGGTTTCGCTCATCTCAGGTCACCGCGTTCTTCTGGTTGAACTCGGGGCGTTGCCACTCGTCCTTGTCCAGCACTTGTACGAGGTGCTCGACCGAATCCCACACGTCCTCGAAGCTCAGGTACAGCGGCGTGAAGCCGAAGCGCAGGATGTGCGGCGTCTGCGCATCGCCGGCGCGGAAGTCGCCGATCACGCCGCGCGCGATGAGCGCCTGCACGATGGCGTACGCCGCATTGCTCTGCGCTTCGGATGCATCAGCCATCGCCAAGCACACCTGCGAGCCGCGCTGCGCATGGTCGCGCGGCGTGACGAGCGTGAAGCGGCCGGGGCAGCGCGCCTCGACCAGCGCGATGAAGGCGTCGGTCAGCGCGAGCGACTTGGTGCGCAGCGCTGCCATCGGCCCGAAGTCGGCGTTGAAGGGCTCGGCGGCCAGCAGCGTGTCGAGCCCGCATTCGAGCGCCGACAGGCTGATGATCGGCTGCGTGCCGCAGAGGTAGCGCGCCACGCCCGGCGCGGGCCGGTAGTGCGGCGTGAACTCGAAGGGCGCCGCGTGGCCGAACCAGCCCGACAGCGGCTGCTCGAAGCGGCTCGCGTGGCGCGTGTTCACCCACACGAAGGCTGGTGCGCCGGGGCCGCCGTTCAAGTACTTGTAGCCGCAGCCGATCGCGAAGTCGGCGTTGCTCTCGTTGAGCGTCACCGGCACCGCGCCCGCGCTGTGCGCCAGGTCCCAGACGGTGAGTGCGCCCACCGCATGCGCTGCCGCGGTGACGGCCGTCATGTCATGCATGGCACCGGTGCGGTAGTTGACGTGCGTCAGCATCAGCACCGCGACCTCGGGCGTGAGCGCCGCGGGCAGCGCGTCGACGCTGTCGATCAGCTTCAGCGTGAAGCCGCGTTCGCGGCACAGCGACTCGGCGATGTACAGGTCGGTCGGGAAGTTGCTGCGTTCGCTCACCACCGTGCGGCGCGCGGCGTCGCCGCCGTCGAGCGCCTGGCTCATCGCCGCGAACAGCACCTTGTAGAGGTTGATCGAGGTGCTGTCGGTGCACATCACCTCGTCGGGTGCGGCGCCGATCAGGCGCGCGAGCTTGTTGCCCAGGCGCTGCGGCAGGTCGATCCAGCGCGCGGTGTTCCACGAGCGGATCAGGCCGGTGCCCCATTCCTGCGCCACCACCTCGGCGATGCGCGCGGGGGCGGCCGCGGGCATCACGCCCAGCGAATTGCCGTCGAGGTAGATCACGCCGTCGGGCAGGGTGAACAGGGCGCGCAGGTCGCGCAAGGGGTCGGCGCGGTCGAGGGCGCGGCAGTCGTCGAGGGTCATGGTCATGGAGGTCATCGGGGGAGTTCGCGCAGCACCGCGCGCACGGGGGAAGCGTCGGCGCTGATCAGCTTCAGCGGCAGCGCGATGAGTTCGTAATCGCCTTCGGGCACGTCGTCGAGCACCAGGTTCTCGAGCACGCGCAGGTTCATGCGGCGGATCACCTGGTGGCTGTCGAGCGTCTTGCTGTCGGCCGGGTCGATGCTCGCGGTGTCGATGCCGACCAGCGTCACGCCGAGCGCGGCGAGGCGCTCGATGGTCGCGGGCGCATAGGCGGCGAGGGCGCCGTCCCAGCGCTCGACCGGCGCACGTTGGTAGGTGCGTACCAGCACGCGCGGTGGCAGGTCGGCCACGGCATGCTCGATGTGCGACCACTCGATCAGCGGGCCGCACGCGATCGCATGGATCACCCGGCAGCGGCCGAGGAAGGGCGCGAGGTCGACGTTGCCGATGGTGGCGCCGGCCGGGTCGTAGTGCAGCGGCGCATCGGCATGCGCGCCGACGTGCGGCGACAGCGTGATCTCGCTGACGTTCACCGGACAGCCGGGGCCGATGCTCGCGGCCCAGCGCTGCCGGTAGGGCGTGTCGCCGGGGAATACCGGCGCACCCTCGTGCACGGGGGGGGAAATGTCCCAGAGGCGTTGCGTCATTTCGCGAAGTTAGCGCCGCGCGAGGGGGCGTGGTGTCGGTTATTTCCAACGGCCGAGAGAAAACGTCGGCGCGCGACGTGCGCGCTATCCTCGCGGCCCACCGTCATCGAGCACGCATGAACACCTACCTCATCCTCGGCGCGGCGATCGTGCTGGAAATCATCGCGACGTCCTGCCTGAAAGCCTCCGAGGGCTTCACGCGCCTATGGCCAAGCGTGGTCACGGCGGCGGGCTACGCCGGTTCCTTCTATTGCCTGTCGCTGACGCTGAAGGTGCTGCCGATCGGCGTCGTCTACGCCATCTGGTCCGGTGTGGGCATCGTGCTCACCGCCGTCGTCGGCTGGTTCATCTTCAAGCAGCGCCTCGATGCGGCGGCGATCGGCGGCATGGCGCTGATCGTCGCGGGCGTGCTGGTGATGAACCTGTTCTCGAAGAGCGCGACACACTGAGTCGCCGGGCCGTTCACGCGTCGTCGACGGCTTCGATGCCGCGCGCGCACTGCAGCACGCGCGCGTCTTCGTAGCGCGGCGCCACCACCTGCAGGCCGACCGGCAGGCCGCGCACCAGCCCCGCAGGCACCGAGCACGCGGGCACGCCGCAGTAGTTGAAGAGCGGCGTGAAGGCCGCATGGCCGCGCGGCCCGGCGGGGCGGCCGCCGATCACCGCCGGGCCGAGCTGGTCGAGCGGCCAGGCCGTGACCGGCGTGGTCGGGCACAGCAGCACATCGAAGGATTCGAAGAAGCGCGACAGGCTGCCCGCGATGCGCTCTTTCAGCCGCAAGGCGCGCGCCACGTCGGCGGGCGTGACCGCCGCACCGGCCTCGATCTGGCCGACCAGCACCGGGTCGATGCGCACGCGCTCGCTCGCCAGGCGGTCGCCGTACAGCGCATGCAGGCCGGCGACCTGCAGCGCCATCAGCGGGTACTCGCGGGCTTCGGTGGGCCAGGGCGGGTCGGCATCGGTGATCTGCCAGCCGGCGGCGCGCAGGGCATCGACGCGCTGCTGCAGCACGGCGAGCACATCGGCGTCAACCGCGAAGTCGCAACCCAGCTGCGGGCTCCATGCGACGCGCAGCGCCTGCGGTGGCGTGTCGAGCGACGGCAGCGCGTCGAGCCCGCTGGCGATCGGCACGCCGGCCGGGTCGCCGGCGTCGTAGGCCAGCAGATGGTCGTAGAGCCAGGCGCAGTCGGCCACGTTGCGCGCCATCGGGCCGATGACGGACAGGCCGTAGTTCGGCTCGGCGAAGCCCCACGGGTGCGGGATCAACCCCGGGCTGGGCTTGAAGCCGACCAGCCCGCAATGCGCGGCCGGCCGCCGGGTCGAACCGCCCGCGTCGGTGCCCAGCGCCAGCAGGCCGAGGCCCGAGGCGAGCGCCGCGACGGCGCCGCCCGAGGAGCCGCCGGGCGTGAGCGATGGATCGATCGGATGCCGTGTCGCGCCGTACAGCAGGTTGGTCGTCACGCCCTTGCACGCGAACTCCGAGCAGTTCGTGATGCCAAGCACCACGCCGCCCAGCGCGCGCAGCCGCGCCACGGCCCAGGCGTCGCGCGGTGCGATGAAATCCTCGAACAGCAGCGAGCCCTGCGCAATGCGGCGGCCCGCGACCCAGAGGTTGTCCTTGACGGTGAAGGGCACGCCGGCCATCGGCAGCGATTCACCGGCAGCGATGCGCTTGTCGACCGCCTCGGCCTCGTCGATCACCTGCTGCGGGTCGAACTGCACGATCGCGTTGAGGGCCGGGTTCAATGCCTCGACCCGTTCGATGAAGTAGCGCGCCACGTCGACCGCGCGCAGTCCGCCGGCACCCACCCGCGCCGCGAGTTGGCGGGCGCTCCAGTCGTGCAGTGCGATGTCGTTCATGGCGTGACCCTGGGTGGCATGTGGGCGAGGAAGTGGCGGGCGATCTGCTCGCGCGTCGCGCACCATGCGCCCTGCCGCTGCGCGATGTGCGCCAGCAGCGTCGCGAGTCCGTTGATGCGCCCCGGCCGGCCGATGATGCGCGTGTGCAGGCCGATGGACATCATCTTCGGCGCGTGGCGCGATTCGGCCAGCAGGCACTCGAAGGCGTCGATCGCGTAGTCGGCGAAGTCGCTGCCGCGCACGTAGGCGAAGCTGTCGAAGAAGCGCATGTCGTTGGTGTCGAAGGCATAGGGCAGCACCAGGCGCGGTGCGCCGACCACATCGACGTAGTAGGGCAGGTCGTCGTTGTAGGCGTCGCTGTCGTAGAGAAAGCCGCCGTGCTCGGCCAGCAGGCGCCGCGTGTTCAACGAAGCCGAGGACTTGGTGTGCCAGCCGACCGGTGCGCGCCCGTGCAGGCGCCGGATGGTGTCGACGCTGCGCGCGATGAGCGCGCGTTCCGCGTCCTCGGCCATGCCCGCATGCGATTCCCAGCGCCAGCCGTGGCAGCAGACCTCGAAGCCCTGCGCGGCCGCGTCCTCGGCGATCCACGGCGTGGCTTCCAGCGCGCGGGCGCAGGCGTTGAGCGTGAGCGGCACGCCGGCCTCCATCAGCATGCGCGTGATGCGCCAGTAGCCGACGCGTGCGCCGTACTCGAAGTTGCTTTCCATGCAGAGGTCGGGCGCGCCCACCACTTCATGGTTGACCTCGTGCCGGCCCTCGTTGCGCGCGTCGCCGGCGCTCAGCGCGAGTTCGGCGCCTTCTTCCACGTTCAGCACGAAGGACACGGCCAGGCCGGCGTCGCCGGGCCAGCGCAGGGCAGGGTAGTTCCAGCGGTAGCCGGAGAAGTCGCGAGCGGGAGGGTTCGTCATGCGAGTCGTGATGCGTAGGTGTCGGGCGCCACCGGCGTCGCCAGGCCCTCGCGGTGTATTTTCTCCACGGCCGCCAGCACCGGGCCCATCTCGGCCTCGGCCGCTGCATAGAGCGGCCCGAGTTCCGCGAAGTCGTGTTCGATCTCGCGCAGCAGCGCCGCTTCGTCGATGCGCGTGAGCGCGCCGCCTTCGATCACCACCTCGCCGGCCACCATCGACAGGCTCAACCCCGCACCGCGCTCTGCATACACAAGCTGGCGCACCGGGTCGTTGAACGGCGTGAAGGTCACCGTGTCGGTTCGATACGCCACGAGGTCGGCGATGGCGCCCACGCGCAGCGAACCGAGCTGGTCGCCGAAGCCCAGCGCGCGCCC
>CALRYR010000033.1:0-15359 GCA_943372425.1 Variovorax sp. YR752
TCATCCGCTCCATCCCCTTCGCCACCTCGCACTCGGGCGGGCACCTGGGGGTGAGCATCGGAGTCCTGAAGACCGAGGCGGCGAACGCGTTGGCGTTCACCGACATGATCAGCGTCGTCGACGAGGCGCTGTACGAAGCCAAGCGTGCCGGCCGCAACCGCTACCGCGTCGTCGACGAGGCGCTGAACCTGCAACTGGCCACGCGCCGTGACGTGGAGCGCGACCTGCTCGGGGCCATCGAGTCGCGCGGCATCGAGCTGTGGTACCAGCCGATCATGGACCGCGTCACGGGGCGCGTCCACAGCCTGGAGGCACTGATCCGCTGGAAGCATCCGAGGCATGGCCGCATTTCGCCGGAGCATGTGGTGTTCGCCGCGGCCAGCACCGGCATCGCCGCCGACCTGATCTGCTACATCCTCGACGAGATCTGCCTGGCGATGCAGACGCTGGATGCGCCGGGATCGCCATTGGCCGGCATCCCGATCGCCATGAATGTGTCGCCGCGCGAGATGGCCCAGCTGGCGGTCGACGAGATCGTGCTGGGCACGCTCGCCGCACGCGGCATCGCCCCGTGCCGGCTGCAGATCGAGATCACCGAGGAAGTCGCACTCGACACCCAGGCCACGCGCGGCCGCCTGAGCGCGCTGGCTGCGGCCGGCGTGGCGATCGCGGTCGACGACTTCGGCGTGGGCTATTCGTCGCTGTCGTCGCTGCGCAGCGACTACGTGCGGCAGGTGAAGATCGACCGCAGCTTCATCGACGGGCTGGAAGCCTCGCCCGGCAATGCGGTGCTGGTCAACTCGATCCTGCAACTGGGCAATTCGCTTGACATCCTCGTCGTGGCCGAGGGCGTCGAGACCGAGGCGGAACTCGAAGTGCTGACGCTGCTGGATTGCCGGCTGATGCAGGGCTACCTGTTCGCGCGGCCCGCGCCGCTGCCCGAGGTCATGACCTGGGCGGCTGCGCAAAAGGTCTGATGGCGCGCGGCCTCAGCGCCGCTGCAGTTCGCTGCCGCCGATGTAGATGCGGTTGTGCACCGGTGCGATCACCAGCTCGTTGATGCACACGTGCGGCGGCATCTCGGCGATGAAGCGGATGGTGCGGCCCATGTCCTCTTCCTGCAGCATCAGCGCCTTGTCCTCGGCGCTCGGCTCCACCGGGCGCTTCTTCAGGATCGGCGTGGCCACTTCGCCCGGGCACACGGCCGTGGCGCGCAGGCCGTGCACGCACTGCTCGATGTTGAAGTTGTGCGTCATCGCCGTCAGGCCGGCCTTGCTCGCCACGTAGGCCGGGCCGGTGAGGTAGCTCTGGTGCCAGCCGGCGAACGACGAGATGTTGATCACCGTGCCGCGGCGTCGCGCCTGCATGCCCTTGAGCACGGCCAGCGTGCAGAAGGTGGCGCCGTTGAGGTTGATGTTGATCACCTTCGCGAAGGTGTCGCCATCGGTCTCGCTCCAGAAGCGCTTCGGAAAATTGACCCCGGCGCTGTTGACCAGGATGTCGACGCCGCCGTGCTGCGCCTCGATGGCGGCGGCCACGGTGTCGACGGCGGGGCGGTCACCGACGTCGAGTGCCATGGCGGTGATGCGGCCTGCCGGTGCGCCCTTGGCCTCGGCTTCGACGATCGCCGCATCGAGCTTGGCCGCTTCGCGCCCGGAAATCACCACCCGGCAACCGGCCTTGGCCAGGTCGATGGCGCCGGCCAGTCCGATGCCGCTGCCGCCGCCCGTGACCCAGGCGATCTGTCCGTCGAGTGGCTGCTTCGTCTCGTTCATCGATGTCTCTCCTTCGAATGGGAAACATCGATTGTGCAGCCCGTCAGCTCGTCGCGTAGTCGCCCACGGGCACGCAGCTGCAGAACAGGTTGCGGTCGCCGTAGACGTTGTCGACACGGCCGATCGGCGACCAGTACTTCGCCTGCTTGAGCGCGGCCAGCGGGTAGGCGCCGAGTTCGCGCGAATAGGGGTGGATCCACTCGGTGGTCATCAGGCTGGCGGCGGTGTGCGGTGCGTGCTTGAGCGGGTTGTCGTCCTTCGGCCAGACGCCTTCCTCCACGCGGCGGATCTCGCCGCGGATGGCGATCATCGCGTCGATGAAGCGGTCGAGCTCGGCGAGCGGTTCGCTCTCGGTCGGCTCCACCATCAGCGTGCCGGGCACCGGGAAGCTCAGCGTGGGCGCGTGGAAGCCGTAGTCGATCAGGCGTTTGGCCACGTCTTCGGCGGTCACGCCACAAGCGTCCTTGATGGGGCGCAGGTCGAGAATGCACTCGTGCGCGACATGGCCGTTCGGGCTGGCGTACAGCGTCGGGTAGTAATCCTTCAGGCGGGCACTGATGTAGTTGGCCGAGAGGATGGCCGTCTCGGTCGCGGCCTGGAGGCCGGCCGCGCCCATCATGCGGCAGTACATCCAGCTGATCGGCAGCACCGCCGCATTGCCCAAGGGCGCTGCAGAGACGGCGCCGACATCGTGACCGCCGACGCCGGCCGTCGCATGGCCCGGCAGGAAGGGCACGAGGTCTTCGACCACGCACACCGGGCCGACGCCCGGGCCGCCGCCGCCGTGCGGGATGCAGAAGGTCTTGTGCAGGTTCAGGTGGCTCACGTCGCCGCCGAATTCGCCCGGTGCGGCCACGCCGACCAGGGCATTCATGTTGGCGCCATCGACGTACACGCGGCCGCCGTGCGCATGCACCAGCTCGCACAGCTCCTTCACGCGGGTCTCGAACACGCCGTGGGTGCTCGGGTAGGTGATCATCACCGCGGCCAGGTTGGCGCTGTGCTTCTCGCAGGCGCGCTTCAGGTCGTCGAGGTCGACGTTGCCCTGGGCGTCGCAGGCGGTCACGACCACCTGCATCCCGGCCATCTGCGCGCTGGCCGGGTTGGTGCCGTGCGCCGACGACGGGATCAGGCAGATGTTGCGCTGGCCTTCGCCCTTGGCCACATGGAACGCCTTGATCGCCAGCAGGCCGGCGTATTCGCCCTGCGAGCCGGCATTGGGCTGCAGGCTGATGCCGGCGTAGCCCGTGGCTTCGCAGAGCCAGTCGCGCAGTTGCTGGTCGAGCTCGGCGTAGCCTTGCAGCTGCTCGGCCGGCGCGAAGGGATGGATGTTCGCGAACTCGGGCCAGGTGATCGGGATCATCTCGCTGGTCGCGTTGAGCTTCATGGTGCAGCTGCCCAGCGGGATCATGCTGCGGTCGAGGGCGAGGTCCTTGTCGGAGAGGCTGCGGATGTAGCGCAGCATCGCCGTCTCGCTCTTGTGCGTATTGAACACCGGATGCGTGAGGAATGCGGAGGTGCGGCGCAGGTCGTCGGGAATGCGCACCGGTGCGGTGTCGGCCAGTTCCTCGAAGCGCGGCATCGCGGTGCCGGCCGGCACGAACAGCGCCCACAACATCTCTATGTCGGCGCGCGTCGTTGTCTCGTCGAGCGAGATGCCCAGATGCTGCTGCAGCCGGTGGCGCAGGTTGACGCCGGCCGTGTTGGCGTGGGCGAGGATGGCGGCGGTGTCGTCGCCGCTCTTCACGGTCAGCGAATCGAAGGCCGTGGTGTTGACCAGCTCGCGGCCCATCTGCTCCAGGCCCGCGGCCAGGATGCCGGTGAGTGCCGCCACGCGCTGTGCGATGCGTATCAGGCCGGTAGGCCCGTGGTACACGGCGTACATGCTGGCGACCACGGCCGGCAGCACTTGCGCCGTGCAGATGTTCGACGTGGCCTTCTCGCGGCGGATGTGTTGTTCGCGCGTCTGCAGCGCGAGCCGGTAGGCCAGCGCGCCGTGCACGTCGACGCTCACGCCGACCAGGCGGCCGGGCAGCGAACGCTTGAACGCGTCACGGCAGGCCAGGTAGGCCGCGTGCGGGCCGCCGTTGCACATCGGCATGCCGAAGCGCTGCGTGGTGCCGCAGACGATGTCGGCGTCCCACTCGCCCGGGGGCGCCAGCAGCGTCAGCGCCAGCAGGTCGGCCGCCACGCACAGCGCGGCGTCGCAGGCATGCGCATGGCCGGCCAGCGGCCGCAGGTCATGCACCTGCCCGGTGGTGCCGGGGTACTGCGCCAGCACGCCGAAGAAGTCGCCACTGGTCATGAGGTGCGGCAGCGTCTCCGACGCGGTGCTGACCTTGATCTCGATGCCCAGCGGCGCGGCGCGCGTGCGCAGCACCTCGATGGTCTGCGGGTGGCAGTCGCCGGCCACCAGGAAGACGTTGCTCTTGGACTTCACGCTGCGCTTGGCGAGCGTCATGGCCTCGGCCGCGGCCGTGGCTTCGTCGAGCATCGACGCATTGGCGATCGCCATGCCGGTCAGGTCGCAGACCATGGTCTGGAAGTTGACCAGCGCCTCCATGCGGCCCTGCGAAATCTCGGCCTGGTAGGGCGTGTAGGCCGTGTACCAGGCCGGGTTCTCGAGGATGTTGCGCAGGATCACGCCGGGCGTGTGGGTGCCGTAGTAGCCCTGGCCGATGAAGTTGCGCGCCACCTTGTTCTTCGCCGCCATCGCCTTCAGCTCGGCCAGCGCGTCGGCTTCGCTCACCGGCGCGGGCAACTGCATCGGCCGCGTGCGGCGAATGGCCGGCGGCACGATGCCGTCGATCAGTTCCTCGCGCGTGGCCGAGCCGATGACCGGCAGCATGCGCGCCTCGTCGGCCGGTTCGATGCCGATGTGACGGGCGATGAATTCGTCGGCGTTCTCGAGTTCGCGCAGGGTGGGGAAGGATGGCGTCGGCATGGAATAAGGCGATGGAGCGAAGAAGAAAGGGAGATCAGCTCTCTGCAGCGAACTTGTCGTAGTCGGCGGCTTCGAGCAGGGCGTCGAGCTGGGCGGGGTCGCTCAGCTTGACCTTGAAGAACCAGCCGGCCGCCAGCGGGTCGCTGTTGGCGAGCGAGGGGTCGGCGCGCAGGGCTTCGTTGACTTCGGTGATCTCGCCCGAGACGGGCATGAAGACATCGGCTGCGGCCTTGACCGACTCGACGACGCCGGCGACTTCGCCCTGCGCGAAGGTCTTGCCGACGTCCGGCAGGTCGACGAACACGACGTCGCCGAGCGCGTCCTGCGCATGCACGGTGATGCCGACGATCGCGTCGCTGCCGGTGGCCTGGACCCATTCGTGGTCCTTGGTGAATTTGGTGCTCATGGGGGCTCCTGATAAGGGGTGAAAAAGAAATCAGCCTCGGTAGTATCGGGTCGGCACGAAGGGCAGGGTGGTCACTTCCATCGGCACCGGCTTGCCGCGCACGATGGCCTGGATGCGGGTGCCCGGCTCGGCATACGCCGTGGCCACGTAGCCCATTGCGATCGGCCGATCGGCCGTCGGCCCGAGCAGGCCGCTGGTCACCTGGCCGATGGCGGCGCCTTCGAAGGATTCGAGCGGCGTGCCGTCGCGCACCGGGATGCGTTCCAGCGCGACCAGACCGACGCGGCGGCGTTTGAGCGTGTCGTGGTCGGCAATGCCCGCAGCGCCTGATGCTGCAGCGGCAAGTTGGGCCAGCACCTTGTCGGCACCGGGAAAACCGCCGGCCCGCGCGCCGTCGGCGCGGCGCACTTTCTGGATCGCCCAGTTGAGCGAGGCCTCGACCGGCGTGGTCGTCTCGTCGATGTCGTGGCCGTACAGGCACAGGCCTGCTTCCAGTCGCAGCGAATTGCGCGCGCCCAGGCCGATGGGCTGCACTTCGGGTTGGGCCAGCAGCAGGCGGGCCAGTGCCTCGGCGTCGCTCGCCTTCACCGAGATCTCGAAGCCGTCTTCACCGGTGTAGCCGCTGCGGGTGACGAAAGCGGGCATGCCGCCGATCTGCACCGCGCCGCCCGTCATGAAGACGAAGCGCTCGACGCCGGGCGACAGCCGCGCCAGCGTGGCGGCGGCCTGCGGGCCCTGCAGCGCGAGCAGTGCGTGGTCGGGCATCGGCTGCACGTCGCAGCGTGCGCCGATCTTCTGCTGGATGTGGGCGAGGTCGGCCACCTTGCAGGCGCCGTTGACGATCACGAAGAGCGACCCGTGGCCTTCGTTGAAGAACATCAGGTCGTCGAGGATGCCGCCGGCGTCATTGAGCAGCAGGCCGTAGCGCTGCTTGCCCGGCGCCAGGTCGACCACGTCGACCGGCATCAGCGTTTCGAAAGCCGCGGCGGCGTCGGGGCCGACCAGGCGCAACTGGCCCATGTGCGAGATGTCGAACAGGCCGGCGGCCGTGCGGGTGTGCTTGTGCTCGGCCATCAGGCCGGCGGGGTACTGCACCGGCATCGAGTAGCCGGCGAAGGGCACCATGCGGGCGCCGAGTTCGACGTGCAGGGCGTGCAGCGGGGTCTTCTGGAGCGGAAGCGAATCGTCGGAAGCAGCCATGGGCGCTCTCCAAAACAAGGGGCAGACGGAATCCACGACGCAAGTCATGGGCCACCCCTGCTGTCCGCTCTACCTGAGAGATTCGCCCCGCCTCGTCAAAGGCTTAGGGTTTGCTCCTTCGGTGGGCCGGCGTGTCGCGATCGACTACCAGCCTCTCTCCAGCAAGGAAACGCCCGGGTGAACGGGCGCCTCGTCAGTCCTTGGTACCTGAGCGTTCGGATGGGTTCCTGCGCCTTCGGCGGCCCGTGCGGGCGCTCTCCTGACCCGGGTGAGTGTAGTGGATCGGCAGGCGCTCAGTGCACCGTTTCGGCTGGCAACAACTTCGCGATGCGGTCCTGGATGGCGTTGGCGCGCTCGTCGCCTGCGGCCTCGCGGATTTCCGCGAGCATCGTGTCGGCCACGGCCAGCATGGTGGCGCGGTCGCGCGCCTCACGCAGCGTGTCGCGCAAGACCTGCGCCATCGCCGGGTCGCGCCGCGCGAACATGCGCTCGCACAAGTCGAACAGGAACATGCGCGTGGTTGCCAGGGATGGTTTGCCGTCGAACGGGTCGGCCGACACGGCAGATGCAGATGGCGCTGGCACATCCGCCACGACGACGGATAGCGCGTCGTCGCGCTCCTCCGGTGCGTGTAAATAGCCTTCGTGCAACAAGTGTCGCGCCACGCGAACCGCCTCGTCGCGGTCCGCAAAGAGCGGCACGAAGTCGGTCACCGAGCGCTGGCCGTCGGCCATCAGCAGCACGGCACGTTCGCGCTGCGTCAGGGTGCGGCGGCCGGGGCGCAATTCGTCGCGGGCCTTGTCGGTCTTGTTGAAGAACATCGGATGCCGGGCGGAAGATGGGCTCGCCAGGATCGGGGCAGGGCGTGACAGCGGCATGAAAGCCGCCGTCAAGCCTGTGCGCTATTTCGCGTAGACGAGGTCGCGCAGCGTGAGCGAGATCGCCGGGAAGTAGGTGATCAGCATCAGGCAGCCGAGCACGACCAGCACGAAGGGAATCAGGTCCTTCACGATGCGGTCCAGGGATATTCGCGCCACCGTGCAGGCCGCGAACAGGTTGACGCCGAAGGGCGGCGTGATCATGCCCAGCGCCAGATTGACCACCATGATCAGCCCGAAGTGCACCGGGTCGATGCCGAAGTGCATCGCCACCGGCGCCAGGATGGGCGCGAGCACGATGATGGCTGCGCTGGTCTCGATGAACATGCCGATGATGAACAGCGCTGCGTTCACACCCAGCAGGAACATGGCAGGCGACTTGAGCACCTCCTGCAGCCAGTGCCCGATGGCGTCGGGCACGCCCGCGCGCGTGATCAGGAAGGCGAACAGGCCGGCGTTGGCGATGATGAACATGATCACCGCCGACGACAGCACCGACTTGCGCAGGATCATGAACAGGTCGGTCACCTTGATCTCGCGGTAGATCACCATGCCGACGACCAGCGCGTAGAACACGGCCACCGCCGAGGCTTCTGTCGGCGTGAAGACGCCGCCGTAGATGCCGCCGAGGATGATCACCGGCATCAGCAGTGCCCAGCCGGCCTGCCAAAGCGCCTTGCCGAATGGCATGCGGCCTTCGCCGTCGGTCTTGCCCCAGCCTTTGATCTTGCAGTAGACCCAGACGAAGAGCATCAACGCCAGGCTGATCAGGATGCCCGGGCCGAAGCCGGCGATGAACAGCTCGCCGATCGACACCTCGGCGCTCACGCCGTACAGGATCATCGGGATCGACGGCGGGATGATCACGCCCAGCTCGGCGCTGGTGGCCTGCAGCGCGGCGGCGTACGAGGTCGGGTAGCCATGCTTGATGAGCGCGGGGATCAGGATCGCGCCGATGGCGAAGGTGGTGGCCACCGACGAGCCCGACACCGCCGCGAAGATCATGCAGGTGAGCACGCAGGTCATCGGCAGGCCGCCCTGCACGCCACCCACGATGCTCTTGGCGAACTCCACCAGCCGGCGGGAGATGCCACCGGTTTCCATCAGGTTGCCGGCCAGGATGAAGAAGGGGATGGCGGCCAGCGGAAATTTGTTGATCGAGTTGAAGATCTCCTTGGCGGAGATCAGCATGTTGGCGCCGTTGACCTGCATGCCCACGATCGAGGCGAGCCCGATCGAGACCGCCACCGAGACCGACAGCGCGAAGCACAGCACCATCGTGCCAACCATCATGGGCGTCATTGCGCAGTCTCCAGTTCGAGCCGCTTCGGATCGAGAAAATTGGCAGCGATGCCGAACAGGGAAAAGACGGCGCCGACGGGCAGCGCGAGGTAGGCCCAGACCATCGACAGGCTCTCCAGCCCCGCCATCGACTGCACGCGGCCACGCATCGCGTAGTCCCAGCCGTACCAGAGGATGATCAGCATCAGCGTGAGTGCGGCAAGGCTCACCACCGCGTCGAGCACGCGGCGAAAGCGCGGCGGGCTCCAGCGGTAGAGCACGTCGACGCTCACCATGGCGCCCTGGCGGAACGCCATGGGAATGCCGAGGAAGACCATCCAGATCAGGCTGACCCGGATGAGAATCTCGCTCCATTCGGCAGGCTGCTCGAGCACGAAACGCGTGACGATCTGGAACACGCCGAGCGAGGAGGCAACCACCAGCATCAGGCAGGCGAGCACCATGGACGTGCCGGTCGTCCAGCGCTCCAGGCCAAGGAATTTATCTTTCATCTCTACGCCGTTCTCAAAAACAAAAAAGCCCGCCGAAAGCTGCGGCGGGCCCCGGTGCCATCCCGTGCGGGACGGCGGCCCGGGCATCACTTCACGTCGCGGATCTTGTCGAGGTTGGCCTTGCCGAACTGCTTCTCGAAGTCGGCGTTGACGGGCGCCAGCATGGCGACGAACTTCGCCTTGTCGACGTTCTCGATCACGGTCATGCCCTGAGCGCGCAGTTCCTTCACGCCGTTGGCGTCGTCCTGGTCGACGCGGTCGCGGTTGGCCTTCACGGCCACCTTCGCGGCTTCGAGGAAGGCGGTCTTGTCGGCGGCGCTCAACTTGTCGAACGACGCCTTGTTCATCACGAAGATGCAGGGCGAATACACGTGGCCGGTCAGCGACAGATGCTTCTGCACCTGCGAGAACTTGGCCGACATGATCACCGGCAGCGGGTTCTCCTGGCCGTCGACCGTGCCCTGCTGCAGCGCGGTGAAGACTTCCGGGAAGGCCATCGGCGTGGTGATGATGCCCAGGCCCTTGTAGGCCGCGATGTGCACCGGGTTCTCCATGGTGCGCATCTTCAGACCCTTGAGGTCTTCCGGCGCCTTCACGTCGCGCTTGCTGTTGGTCATGTGGCGGAAGCCGTTCTCGCCCCACGCCAGCGCCTTGAAGCCCTTGGCGTCGAACTTGGCGAGCAGGTCCTGGCCGATCGGGCCGTCGAGCACCGCGCGGGCGTGCGCCTTGTCGCGGAACAGGAAGGGCACGTCGAGGATCTTCGTCTCAGGCACGAAGTTGGGCACGGGGCCGGTCGACGAGAAGGCCAGCTCCTGCGTGCCGAGCTGAACCGCCTCGATGGATTCGCGTTCGCCGCCGAGTGCGCCGTTGTAGAAGGTCTCGACCTTGTAGCGGCCGCCGGTGCGGCTTGCGACTTCCTTGGCGAAGGTGTCGATGGCGACGCCCTGGTGCGAGTTCTGCGCGGTCGAGATGCTGATCTTCATGGTGGTCTGCGCGAACGCGGCGCAGGCCAGGCCCATTCCCAGAACCAGGCCGGCGGCCAGTCGGTTCAACTTCATGCGGTGTCTCCTGTTTTGAAAAAGACTGCGCGCAGGTCATGCCGACGCGCAGGCAGGCCGCGACTATGCCGCACTCTGCTGCAGTGCAGCGTCGGGATTTCTACGGGGAGCGTGCCGTGTTAGAGGCGCGCAATTTCAGGCGCGTGCCGGACGGATCGCCGACTTCGGCCGGAAGGCCTTGCAGACCGCATCGTCGGTCTCGAGGTACGGCCCGCCGATCAGGTCGATGCAGTAGGGCACGGCCGCGAAGATGCCCGGCACGGCCTGCGAGCCGTCGGCGTTCTTCAGGCCTTCGAGCGTCTCGGCAATCGCCTTGGGCTGGCCCGGCAGGTTGAGGATCAGCGCGCGGTCGCGGATGACGGCCACCTGGCGCGACAGGATTGCCGTCGGCACGAAGCGCAGGCTGATCTGCCGCATCTGCTCGCCAAAGCCCGGCATCTCCTTGTGCGCAACGGCCAGCGTCGCTTCGGGCGTGACGTCGCGCAGGGCTGGGCCGGTGCCGCCGGTGGTGAGCACCAGCGAGCAGCCTGCGTCGACCAGCTCGATCAGCGTCGCGCTGATGCCGGCCTGCTCGTCGGGGATCAGCCGCGCCTCGAACTCGATCGGGTTGCGCAACGCACGCGTCAACCAGTCCTTCAGCGCAGGCAGTCCCTTGTCCTCGTACACGCCGGTGGAGGCGCGGTCGCTGACCGAGACGATGCCGATGCGGATGGGGTCGAACGTGTTGTTCACGCGTCGCGCTCCCGCGACTCCTCGCTGGCTTCCGCCGCACGGTCGTTGCCGGCATGGGCTGCGAGCTGCGCGCGCACCAGCTGGAACACCTCGCGGTAGGCCTTGCCCTGGCGCGGCGCTTCGCCGGGCTTGCCGGCCTTGATGTCCTTGCGGGCCTGGCGCACCAGGGCGCGCAACTGCTGGCTGTCGGTGTCGGGGTGGGTCTCGATCCAGCCGCCGAGGGCGTCGTCGTCCGCGATGAGCTGGTCGCGCCAGCGCTCGGCCTCGTGCAGCATGGCCGTCTCTTCGGCGGGGCCGCGGTGCTGTTCGTCGAGCGCGCGCCGCACGGCGTCCAGCGCCTCGGGGTCGAGCGCACGCATCAGCTTGCCGATGAATTGCATCTGGCGGCGCTTGCCTTCGAAGTTGGTGATGCGGCGCGCCTCGACGATGGCGTCGGCCAGCTTCTCGCCGAGCGGCAGCTGGTCGAACAGGCCGCTGCGCAGATCAAGCAGGTCTTCGCCGAGCTTCTGCAGCTCCGCGCTTTCGCGCTTGAGGTCGGTCTTGCTGGCGTCGTCGGTGCCCTTGAGCTCGCGTTTGAGCTCCAGGTCGAGTTCGCTGCCTTCGGCAACGAATTCGCCACGGACGTAATAGCCTTTTTTGGGTTTGCGGGACATCGGAAAATCCTGGGCCGCAAAGGACCGCGCGATAGAGGGAACAGGGGGGCCAAGTATCATAGCCAACACATGACGACATCCTCCACGCGCCCCGCGTCCGGCTTTGCGTACAGCCGCCCCTTCTTCGAAAACCTGGTCGACTCGGCCTTGGCGCACGCCAAGAAGCTCGGCGCCACCGACGCGGGGGCCGAGGCCTCCGAAGGCTGTGGCCTGAGCGTGTCGGTGCGCAAAGGGGAATTGGAGAACGTCGAGCGCAACCGTGACAAGTCGCTGGGCATCACGGTGTACGTCGGCAACCGCCGCGGCAACGCCAGCACGTCGGACTTCTCCGAGGCCGCCATCGCCCAGACGGTGCAGGCGGCTTACGACATCGCGCGCTTCACCGCCGAAGACCCGGTCGGCGGCCTGCCCGACGAAGCCGACATCGTCAAGACGCAGCCCGACCTCGACCTGTTCCACCCCTGGGACATCGACAGCGCGCGCGCCGCCGAACTGGCGTTGCAATGCGAAGCGGCGGCTTTGTCGACCGACAAGCGCATCACCAACAGCGAAGGCGCCGGCGTCTCGGCCCAGCAGAGCCACTTCTTCAGCGCCCACACGCACGGCTTTCGCGGCGGCTACGCCAGCTCGCGGCATTCCATCTCGGTCGCGCCGATCGCTGGCAAGGGCGACGACATGCAGCGCGACGCCTGGTACAGCTCCATGCGCTCGGCCGACGAGCTGGCCAGCCCCGAGTCGGTGGGCCGCTATGCCGCGGAGCGTGCGCTGTCGCGCCTGAAGTCGCGCAAGATCAAGACGACGCAGTGCCCCGTGCTGTTCGAGTCGCCGCTGGCCGCCGGCCTGCTGGGCGGGCTGGTGCAGGCCACCAGCGGGGGCGCGTTGTACCGCAAGAGCACTTTCCTGCTCGACTCGCTGGGCAAGCCCGTGCTGCCCAAGCACATGGACGTGGCCGAAGACCCGCACCTGCTGCGCGGCAAGGGCAGCGCGCCCTTCGACGACGAAGGCGTGACCACGCGGGCCCGCAAGATCGTCGACGGCGGCCGGCTCGAAGGCTATTTCCTCAGCACCTATTCGGCCCGCAAGCTGGGCATGAAGACCACCGGCAATGCCGGCGGCTCGCACAACCTGACGCTGCGTTCGCGCCTGACGAAGCCCGGCGACGACCTCGACGAGATGCTGCGCAAGCTGGGCACCGGCCTGTTCGTGATCGAGCTGATGGGGCAGGGCGTGAACTACGTGACCGGCGACTACTCGCGCGGCGCCAGCGGCTTCTGGGTCGAGAAGGGCCGCATCGCCTTCCCTGTGCAGGAGATCACCATCGCCGGCAACCTCAAGGACATGCTGATGGGTATTCAGGCCGTGGGGGCCGACGCCTACAACTACGGCGCCAAGACCACCGGTTCGATTCTGATCAACCGGATGAAGGTGGCTGGCAGCTGATCAGCGCGCCGCGCGCGCCATGGCGATGGCGCGGCGATAGGGGGCGGCGAAGCCGTCGAGCGGCGCATCCGGCGCGAGCCAGCGGAAGCGGAAGACCAGGCCGTCTTCTTCGGGGCTGCCGCTGGCAACGTGCTCGAAGGTTTCGGGCAGCGCACCGTCCATTCGCATCAGGTAGACATGCCACAGCTGGGCATGGCGATGCACATTGCCTTCCACGCCGGCTTCGCACTCGCGGTCCATCGTGCCGAGCGGCTGCAGCGTCCCGTCGTAGACGATGCCCGACTCCTCCTGCAACTCGCGGCGCACGGCGTCTTCGGGCGTCTCGCCAGGTTCGACCGTGCCCTTGGGCAGCTGCATGCCGCCGTCTTCCGGGTGGTCGAACACCAGCAGGCGGCCACGGCTGTCCACCAGGCAGGCGCAGGCCTTGAGGACCGGGCTGCGGGCCTCGGCGTCCATCAGGCGCCCGACAAGGCCGCCTTGACGGCAGCGCTGACCTGGCCCATGTCAGCCTTGCCGGCGAGCTTCGCCTTGACTGCGCCCATCACCTTGCCCATGTCGCCCGGGCCTTTGGCGCCCAGCTCGGCGACGATCGCCTTCACCGCGACGGTCACTTCCTCGGCGCTCATGCGCTGCGGCAGGTAGATCTCCAGCACCTTGATCTCGGCCGACTCCTTGTCGGCCAGGTCGGCACGGCCACCGGTGGTGAAGGCGGCGATCGAGTCCTTGCGCTGCTTGACCATCTTGTCGACGATGGCCACGACCATGGCGTCATCGAGTTCGACACGCTCGTCCACTTCCTTCTGCTTCATCGCGGCCAGTAGCAGACGGATGGTGCCCAGGCGTTCGCTGTCCTTGGCGCGCATGGCTGTCTTCATGTCTTCGGTGATCTGTTCTTTGAGGGTCATGGCTTTCTTCCTTCTTCTCGACTGACAAAAACAAAAGCCGCGGCAGGTTACCCCGGCGCGGCTCGGTTCACTGGCACGCGGCCAGCGAAGGAGTGCTTAGTACAGCTTCTTGGGGAGCTGCATGCTGCGCACGCGCTTGTAGTGGCGCTTGACGGCCGCAGCCTTCTTGCGCTTGCGCTCGGCGGTCGGCTTTTCGTAGAACTCGCGGGCGCGCAGGTCGGTCAGCAGACCGAGCTTTTCGATGGTGCGCTTGAAGCGACGCAGTGCGACGTCGAAGGGCTCGTTTTCTTTAACGCGGATGGTGGTCATTGATGAATCGTTGAACTGAAGTTGGCCGGGGGAGATCGAGGCCCCAGGCCGGGGTTCCTCAACTGAAAATCTTGGAGGCCGTTGAGGGGAGGCCAAAGTTTAGCCCGCGATTATAACGCGTTCGCGCAGGCATGGGCACTGGCCCAGGCCCATTGGAAGTTGTAACCGCCCAACCAACCGGTCACGTCGACCACTTCGCCGATGAAAAACAGGCCCGGCTGCTTCGATTCCAAGGTCTGGGACGACAGGTCGCGCGTGTCGACGCCGCCGGCCGTGACTTCGGCCTTCTTGTAGCCCTCGGTGCCTGCGGGCGTGATCGCCCAACGGCTGATCCGCTCGGCGAGCTGGCCCAAGGCCTTGTCGCCCGCCTCGTTGACCGGCCGCTGGAGGGCCGTGTCGTCGCCGACCCATGCGTCCGCCAGCCGCGAGGGCACCAGCGCCGCGAGCTCATTGGCGATGCGCTTGCGCGAACGGGACTTGGCCTCGCCGAGCGCCGCCGCCACGTCGGTGCCGGGGGCGAAGTCGATCGTGAGCGGTTCGCCCGCGCGCCAGTAGCTCGAGATCTGCAGCACCGCCGGCCCCGACAGGCCGCGGTGGGTGAAGAGCAAGTCTTCGAGGAAGGCCATGCGCTCCTTCTTGCGGCCCGTTTCGATCTGCACCGGCAACGCCAGGCCGGCCAGCCCGGCGTAGGGTGCCCAGCCGTCGCCGGCGAAGGTGAGCGGTACCAGCGCCGGGCGGGGGGCCACCAGACGCAGGCCGAACTGTTGGGCCATCCGGTAGCCGAAGTCGCTCGCACCGAGTTGCGGGATCGACAGGCCACCCGTCGCCACCACCAACCGGGGTGTTTCGACCCTGCCGCGGTCGGTGTCGAGGCAGTAGAGGGCCCGGCTTTCGTCGAACGCCACGCCCCGCACGGCGCAGGGCTGCCAGCGCGTCACGCCGCCCGCGTCGCACTCGGCCAGCAGCATGTCAATGATCTGCTGCGACGGGCCGTCGCAGAAGAGCTGGCCCTTGTGCTTCTCGTGGTACGCGATGCCGTGCTTCTCCATCAACCCGATGAACTGCTGCGGCGTGTAGCGCGACAGGGCCGAGCGGCAGAAGTTCGGGTTCTCGCTCACGAAGTGGCGCTGCGGCGCACGCACGTCGATGTCGCGGTTGGTGAAGTTGCAGCGGCCGCCGCCCGAGATGCGGATCTTCTCGGCCACGCGCGCGCTGTGGTCGATGAGCAGCACCTTGCGGCCGCGCTGGCCCGCCTGCGCCGCGCAG
>CALRYR010000034.1:0-15312 GCA_943372425.1 Variovorax sp. YR752
GTGCGAGCAAGCGCGCCCGACAGCCCAACAGGTGCAGCGGGGCATGACGCTGGCCGAGCGCACCGCGCAGGCGCTGGACGCCAGTGGCGCGCGCGTGGTGCTGCTGGCGCGCGCCGGTCAGGATCTGGGCAAGTACGGACTGCGCTGGTCGCACGCGGGCATCGCCTACAAGACCGACGCCGGCCCATGGCGCGTGGCGCACAAGCTCAACCAGTGCGGCACGGCGGTGGCCGGGCTGTACCGCCAGGGGCTGGGCGAGTTCTTTCTCGACGACCCGTACCGCTACGAGGCCGCATGGTCGGTGCCGTCGCCAGCCGTGCAGTCGCAGCTCGCGGCGCTGCTGGCCGCGACGCCTGCGGCGGGCATCGGGCGCCTGCACACGCCGGCCTACAGCCTGGTGAGCTATGCCTGGGCCGACAGGTACCAACAGTCGAACCAGTGGGTGATCGAGACGCTGGCACTGGCCATGGAGCCGGCGACCATCACCGACCGCGGCCAGGCGCAGGCATGGCTGCGCTTCAAGGGCTACGTGCCGACCACGCTCACGCTCGGCCCGCTCACGCGGCTGGGCGGGCGCATGAGCAAGGCCAACGTGGCCTTCGACGACCATCCCAACGACAAGCGCTTCGCCGACCGCATCGATACGGTCACGGCCGACTCGGTGTTCGCCTGGCTGCAGCGCAGCGGGCTGGGCAGCGCGCCGGTCACACTCGGGTTGTAAAACAAGGAGGAACTCATGAGCAAATCGCTTCGTCTTTCGGAAAAATGGTTTCGCCGCGGGCTGTGGCTGGTGGCGGTGGTGTTCGCCAGCTTCCTCATCGGCCTGGGCGGCACGCTGGTCGGCGATCTGCCGCAGGTCGAGCGGGCCTTGCAGCTCGACGACTTCATCGACCGCGCGGCCGCCGCGCCCTTGCGCGCCGGCGTGCGCGAGGCCGAGCGCACCGAGCAGCAGGCCGCTCGCGCGCTGGAGCAGGCCGAGCTGAAGCTCTCGGTGGCCCAGCAGTCCAGCCGCACGGCGCGCGAGACCTTCGGCAACTGGGTCGCGACGCGCCGGGCCACGGCGCAGCCCGACCAGGACGCCGAGCTGATCGCGCGCACCCGTGCGCTCGATGCCTTGAAAGCCAAGGAAGACGAGGCCCAGCAGAAAGTCGATGCACAGGAGCAGGTCGCGCTCGATGCCCGCCAGGCGCAGGCCGCCGCGCGGCAGAAGCTCGCCGAACTCGAGGCGACGGCACAGGAGAAGCTCAATGCCGAATACCGCCGCGTCGAACTGCGCGTGTTCGGCTACCGGCTGGCGCTCACGCTGCCGCTGCTGCTCATCGCCGGCTGGCTCTTCGTGAAGAAGCGCAAGAGCACCTACTGGCCCTTCGTCTGGGGTTTCATCTTCTTCGCGCTGTTCGCCTTCTTCGTCGAGCTGGTGCCCTACCTGCCAAGCTACGGCGGCTATGTGCGCTACGTGGTCGGCATCGTGCTCACGGTGCTGGTCGGGCGCTATGCCATCGTCGCGCTCAACCGCTACCTCGCGCGCCAGAAGCTGGCCGAGGCGCAGCCCGACCTCGTGCGGCGCGCGGAGCTCAGCTACGACACCGCACTGGCGCGCCTGGCCAAGAGCGTGTGCCCCGGTTGCGAACGCCCCGTCGACCTGAAGAACCCGGCGATCGATTTTTGCCCGCACTGCGGCATCGGCCTGTTCGACCATTGCGGCGCCTGCGATGCACGCAAGAGCGCCTTCTCGAAGTTCTGCCATGCGTGCGGCACGTCGGCACAAACGCAAACACTTTCGGACAAGCAAACAGTGGCTGGCGTCTTGCCTGCGTGATAGAAGCTCGTGCGGCGCCTGGCGCCGCGTTTCACAGAACCAGTCCGATATTCAAGGAGTACTCATGAGCATTTTCGGCAAGATTTTTTCCAAGATTTTTCCGTCGGCCGACGCCGCCGAGGTGACGGCTGCGCCGGCACCTGCACCCGCAGCGGGCGCGCCTGCGACGGTCGCACCGCCGCCCTCCATTCCGCTGGGTGACGTGCCGGCCATCCTGGATGCGATGCCCGGTGCCGCCGGCCTGAACTGGCGCACGTCGATCGTCGACCTGCTCAAGTTGCTGGGCCTGGACAGCAGCCTTGCCGCGCGCAAGGAACTGGCCAGCGAAATTCTCTACAGCGATGGCGAACCGGGTTCGGCTGAGTGGAACATCGGCCTGCACAAACAGGTGATGACGCGCATCGCCGCGAATGGCGGCACGTTGCCGGCCGAACTGCGCGACTGAGCCCACCCCCGATGTGGCGCACTTCGTGTCGCCGCCTCCCCCTCGAGGGGGCAACACCAGCGGCCCGGCGAAGCCGGTTCCGCGGTGTTTCACGAACAGCAAAAGGCCCGTCGATGACGGGCCTTTTGCAGGCTGTCGTCACACGCCCCGAGCGCGGTCCGACTTGAACTGCTGCCGGAACTCTGCAAAGCGCCCGGCGTCAAGCGCCTCGCGGATCTCGCGCATCAGGTTCAGGTAATAGTGCAGGTTGTGGATGGTGCAGAGCATCGGACCGAGCATCTCGCCGCAGCGGTCGAGGTGGTGCAGGTAGGCGCGGCTGAAGCCTTCGCGGCCGCCGTCGTTCCAGCTCACGCCTGAGGTGCCCGCGCAGGCGTGGCAGGTGCAGCTCGGGTCGACCGGCTGCGGGTCCATCTTGTGGCGCGCGTTGCGCATCTTCAGGTCGCCGAAGCGCGTGAACATCGTGCCGTTGCGCGCATTGCGCGTGGGCATCACGCAGTCGAACATGTCGACGCCATCAGCCACGCCCTGCACCAGGTCTTCGGGCGTGCCCACGCCCATCAGGTAGCGCGGCTTGTGGGCCGGCAGCCGATGCGGCGTGTGGCCCATGATGTGCAGCATCTGGTCCTTGGGCTCGCCCACGCTCACGCCGCCGACGGCGTAGCCGGGGAAGTCCATCTCGACCAGCGCGGCCAGCGATTCCTCGCGCAGGTTCTCGAACATGCCGCCCTGCACGATGCCGAACAGCGCGTTCGGGTTCTCGAGCTTCTCGAACTCGGTCTTGCATCGCGCGGCCCAGCGCAGGCTCAGTTCCATCGACGTGCGCGCCTCGGCCTCGGTCGTGATGTGGCCGTTCGTGTCATAGGGCGTGCATTCGTCGAACTGCATGACGATGTCGCTGTTGAGGATGGTCTGGATCTGCATCGAGACCTCCGGCGTCAGGAAGAGCTTGTCGCCGTTGACCGGCGACGCGAACTTCACGCCTTCCTCGCTGATCTTGCGCATCGCGCCCAGCGACCACACCTGGAAGCCGCCCGAGTCGGTGAGGATCGGCTTGTCCCACTTCTCGAAGGGGTGCAGCCCGCCGAAGCTGGCCATCACGTCGAGGCCGGGGCGCATCCACAGGTGGAAGGTGTTGCCCAGGATGATCTGCGCGCCCATCTCTTCGAGGCTGCGCGGCATCACGCCCTTGACGGTGCCGTAGGTGCCCACGGGCATGAAGATGGGGGTCTGCACCGGGCCGTGGTTGAGCGTGAGCGTGCCGCGGCGCGCGTGGCTGGTCGGGTCGGTCGCCAGCAGGTCGAACTTCAGGGGGGTCGGGGTTGTCGTGTCGGTCATTTTTTGGGCGCGGCGCCACCGTCGGGCAGCAGCATCAGGATGGTGCGGTTGAAGTCCTCGACGACGAGCAGGCGACCCTGCCGGTCGACCGTGATACCCGTCGGCCTGCCCATGGGGCGCACGCCGGCTTTGGCGTCCCAGCCTGCGAGCCAGTGGATCGGTTGGCCAGCCGGCAGGCCTTTTGCGCCGAGCTTGTAGCCCACGACGCGATGGCCTGTTGGCTTGGGGCCGCGCCAGGCGATCAACAACTGGCCGGCGAAGGCGCTGCCCGCCGGGCCGACGATCATCTGCAGCGGTGCGGCGTGCGCGGGCCACAGCATCAACGGCGCCTCGGTTGGCTTGCAGTCGAATCGCTTCTCGTAGCCGCGCGCGGGCTGGCGGTTGCCCACGCAGTACGGCCAGCCGTAGTCGCGGCCGGCCTGCAGCCGATTGAGTTCCTCGGGCGGCTGGCCAACGTCGTCGTAGTCGATGGAGTTCTCGCCCTGCAGCACGGCGCCCTTGGCGGGGCCGTCGGGCAGCACGGTCAGCGCGACAGAGTTGCGCAAGCCGGTCGCGAAGGGCTTGAAGCTCTGCAGCTTCAGGCCGGGACTCGAGAACGTCGCCTCGTAGACGGCGGCGCGCGGCCGGGGCCCGGCGAGGTCGGGGCAGGGCAGGGGGAACTGCTTCGATGCGTCGTGGCAGTTGTCGGAGTCGGAGCCGACGTTGACGAACAAACGCCCGTCCGGCGCGAACGCGAGCTCCTTCAGCGGATGCGTGCCGTCGCCCGGCAATCCGTCGATCACCGTTTCGCGTTGCAGCGCGGCGCCGGGCGCCGGGATCGGCGTGCGCCAGATCGCACCCGACTCGCCGATGTAGACCTTGCCGTCCGGCCCGATCACAAGCCCGAGCGGCCGGTCGAGCTGCTCGGCAAGCGCCGTGAAGCGGGCGCGGCGCGGCGCGGCACCGTCGGTCGGCAGCGTCATCTCCAGCAGGCGGCCGCGGCGCGGCTCCCACGAGCCCATGTCGACGACCCAGTAGCGGCCGGGCGCCACTTCGAGGATGCGGCGCGGCGCCCGCAGGCCCTGCGCTTCGTCGGCGAGCAGCGCGACGCAGGTGCCGGGAGGGCTGGCGATGTCGATCCGTGCGTAATCGCCGCATACGCCTTGCGGCGTGTAGCCGCGTGCGGCCGCCGCGAAGGGCAACAGGGCCGCAAGGGCCAAGCACCAGGCTTTGCGTGTCATGTGAGTTCCGTCCGTGCGAGCAGCATCGAATCGCCGTAGCTGAAGAATCGGTACTTGTTCCCGATGGCATGCGCGTACAGCGCCATCACGCGCTCGTAGCCGGCCAGCGCGCTCACCAGCATCATCAGCGTGCTCTTGGGAAGGTGGAAGTTGGTGATCAGCAGGTCGACGTGCGCGAAGGCGAAGCCCGGCGTGATGAAGATGCGTGTGTCGCCGGAGGCCTCGCCGCTCTTCGCCCACGATTCGAGCGTGCGCACGGTCGTCGTGCCGACGGCGACCACGCGACCGCCGCGCGCCTTGCACGCGGCGATGGCGCGTTGGGTGGCTTCGGGCACTTCGTAGCGTTCGGCGTGCATCGTGTGCTCGGCGATGTTCTCGGTCTTCACCGGCTGGAAGGTGCCTGCGCCGACATGCAGCGTGACGCTGGCGCGTTGCACGCCGCGCGCTTCGAGCTCGACCAGAAGACCTTCATCGAAGTGCAACGCCGCAGTCGGTGCCGCCACGGCGCCGGGGACGCGCGCGAACACGGTCTGGTAGCGGCTTTCGTCCTCGGCCGAATCGGTGTGCTCGATGTAGGGCGGCAGGGGCACGTGGCCGCAGCGCGCCATCAGCGCATAAGGGTCTTCGCCGGCCGGGCTCTCGAAAGCGAAACGGAAGAGGGCGCCGTCTTCTTCGGGCCAACGGCCAAGCAGCGTGGCCGTGAAGCCGCCGACCATGTGCAGCGTCGTGCCGACGGGCGGCTTCTTGCTGACCTTCATGTGGCAGACGGCTTCGTTGCCGGTGAGGACGCGCTCGACCAGCAACTCGAGCTTGCCACCGGTCGGCTTCTCGCCGAAGAGCCGCGCCTTGACCACGCGGGTGTCGTTGAAGACCAGCAGGTCACCGCTGCGCAACAGGCTCGGCAGGTCGCGGAAGATACGGTCGACCGGCGCGTCGCCGGTGCCGTCGAGCAGGCGGGACGCGGTGCGTTCGGTGGCGGGGTGCTGCGCGACCCGGTCGGGTGGCAGGACGAAATCGAAATCGGAAAGCGTGAAGGCGCGCATGGTGCTTGAGGGCCGGACGGGCCCGTGCCAAGGAGGCGGTCGGGGGAGAGGAGCGGGCGCGATTGTCCCACGGCGGAAAAGGCCGGATGCGCGGCAGGGCGGCGCGGCAGAATCGGACCATGACCACGCCACCCGTTTCCCCTCCAGACACCGCGGGCGTGTCGGCGCCGCATTTCGGCGGTGCGCCGCAGCATGTGCTGGTCACAGGCGGCACGGGCTTCGTCGGCAGCCATCTGGTCGCGGCGCTGCGAGCCGACGGCCACACCGTCACCGTGTGGACGCGCGATGTGGCAGCCGCTGCGCGGCGCTTCGACGCGAAGGTGCGATGTGTCCGGCAGCTCGACGAGATCCCCGCAACGCCCGCGGTCGACGTGGTGGTCAACCTGGCCGGCGCGCGCATCGTCGGTCCTCGCTGGACGGCCGCACGCCAGGCCGCGTTGCTCAAGAGCCGCGCCGGGCTGACCGATGACCTGGTCGCGTGGATCACCCGCCGCCCGGTGACGCCATGGCTGATGCTGTCCGGCTCGGCCATCGGCTACTACGGCGTGCAGCCGCAGGGCGATGTGGCGGAACTGACCGAGGCGAGCCCATCGCAGGCCATCTTCATGTCGCACCTCTGCCAGGCATGGGAAGCGTCGGCACACGCCGCTGCCGCGCACGGCGTGCGGGTCGCCTGCCTGCGCTTCGGCCTGGTGCTGGGGCACGGCGGCGCGCTGCCGGGGCTGCTGATGCCGGTGAAGATGGGCGTCGGCGGCCGGCTCGGCACCGGCCGGCAGTGGGTGTCGTGGATCCACCTGCAGGACCTGCTGGGCGCCATGGCCCACGTGTGGCGAGTCGCGGCGACCCCCGATGCGACCACCGAAGCGCAGGCCTGGAACTTCACGGCCCCCGAGGCCTTGCGGCAGGAGGACTTCATGCGCACTGCGGCCCAGGTGCTGCGCCGTCCGTTCTGGTTGCCCGTGCCGGCCACACCGGTGCGACTTGCGCTCGGCGAGCAGGCCGACGTGCTGCTCGAGGGCCAGCGCGTGGCGCCGAAGCGGCTGACGGACACCGGCTTCCGCTTCCGTTTCCCCGATGCGCGCAGCGCGCTGCAGGACCTCTGCTGAACGTGCCGCGCAAGCCGTCATCGCCCGTGCCCGATCCGTTGAAGCCGACGGCGCCGCCCGTGTCGCCGGGCACCGGCCCGAGCCTGGTGCAGCGCGCATTGCGCAAGCTCGGCCTGCTGCGCGACATCGACTTCGCGCTCTACCTGCCGATGCGCTACGAGGACGAGACCCGCATCGTCCGCCTCGCCGACCTGCGCGATGGCGACATGGGCCAGATCGAGGCGGTGGTGACCGAGAGCGAGGTGAGCTTCCGGCCGCGCCGCCAGCTCATCGTGACGGTCGACGACGGCAGCGACACCTGCCAGCTGCGCTTCTTCAATTTCTATCCGTCGCAGCAGAAGCAGCTGGCGGTCGGTGCCCGGGTGCGGGTGCGTGGCGAGGTGCGCGGCGGCTTCCTCGGGCGGCAGATGATGCATCCGACGGTGAAGGCGGCCGGCACCGTGCTGCCCGACGCGCTGACGCCGGTCTACTCGACGATCGCCGGCTTGGCGCAGCCGGTGCTGCGACGCGAGGTGCGCGCCGGCCTGGCGCGCGCCGTGCTTGACGAGACGGTGCCTGCGCAGATCGGCCTGCGCGGCGCGTGGCCGCTGCGGGATGCGCTCAACTTTCTGCACTACCCGACGCCCGACGTGTCGATTGCCGCGCTGGAAGACCACAGCCATCCGGCCTGGCAGCGCCTGAAGGCCGAAGAGCTGCTGGCGCAGCAACTGTCGCAACTGCAGGCGCGGCGCGAGCGGGCGGCGCAGCGCGCGCCGGTGCTGACACCGTCGGCCGCCACGGATTCGCTGCACGCACGGCTTCTGGCGGTGCTGCCCTTCGCGCTCACCGGTGCGCAGCAGCGCGTGGGCGAGGAGATCACGCACGACCTCGCGCGCACGGCGCCGATGCACCGCCTGCTGCAGGGCGACGTCGGCTCGGGCAAGACGGTGGTGGCCGCGCTCGCGGCGGCGCGCTGCATCGACGCCGGCTTCCAGTGCGCGCTGATGGCGCCGACGGAAATCCTCGCCGCGCAGCACTTCGGCAAGCTGATCGGCTGGCTCGACCCGCTGCTGGCCGAGCGCGGCCTGCGCGTGGCCTGGCTCACCGGCAGCCAGAAGAAGAGGGAGCGTGAGGACATGGCCGCGGCGGTCGAGAGCGGTGAGGCGGCGCTGGTGATCGGCACGCATGCCGTGATCTCCGAGAAGGTGCGCTTCAAGCGCCTGGCGCTGGCCGTGATCGACGAGCAGCACCGCTTCGGCGTGGCGCAGCGGCTGGCGTTGCGCGAGAAGGCGGGCGGCGATCTGGAGCCCCATCTGCTGATGATGAGTGCCACGCCCATCCCGCGCACGCTCGCCATGAGCTACTACGCCGACCTCGACGTCTCCACGCTCGACGAACTGCCGCCCGGCCGCACGCCCATCGTCACCAAGCTGGTGGCCGAGCACCGGCGTGACGAGGTCATCGACCGCATCCGCCACCAGCTCGCGCAGGGGCGGCAGGTGTACTGGGTCTGCCCGCTCATCGAAGAGAGTGAAGCCGTGGACCTGCGCAACGCCACCGAGACCCGCGACGAGCTCGCCGGCATGCTGGGGGACGCGGTGCAGGTCGGTCTGCTGCATTCGCGCATGCCGACGGCCGAGAAGCAGGACGTGATGGCGCGCTTCACGGCCAATGATGTGCACGTGCTGGTCAGCACCACCGTGATCGAGGTCGGTGTCGACGTGCCGAACGCTTCGCTGATGGTCATCGAACATGCGGAGCGCTTCGGGCTGTCGCAGTTGCACCAGTTGCGCGGGCGCGTGGGGCGCGGCGCTGCGGCATCGGCCTGCGTGCTGCTGTATGCGCCGAACGAAGGCGGGCGCGTGGGCGAGACGGCGCGGGCGCGGCTGCGCGCCATGGCGGAGACGAGCGACGGTTTCGAGATCGCCCGGCGCGACCTGGAGATCCGCGGGCCGGGCGAGTTCCTGGGTGCCAAGCAGTCGGGCGCCCCGCTGCTGCGCTTCGCCGACCTCACCGACGACGCGCTGCTGCTCGATTGGGCGCTCGAGCTGGCGCCGAAGATGCTCGACCAGCACCCCGAGCTCGCGCAGAAGCATGTCGACCGCTGGCTCGGGAGCAAGGCGGAATACCTCAAAGCCTGAGCCGGGCAGCGGTCTCGGGCGCTTGCGCATAATCGACGCGGTGACCCTCACCGAACTCAAATACATCGTCGCGGTCGCCCGGGAGCGGCATTTCGGCAAGGCAGCGGACGCCTGCTACGTGTCGCAGCCGACCTTGTCGGTGGCGATCAAGAAGCTCGAGGACGAGCTCGAAGTGAAGCTCTTCGAGCGCAGCGCCGGCGAAGTGACGGTCACGCCGCTGGGCGAGCAGATCGTGCAGCAGGCGCAGAGCGTGCTCGACCAGGCCGCCAGCATCAAGGAGATCGCCAAACGCGGCAAGGACCCGCTGGCCGGCGCGCTGAACCTCGGCATCATCTACACCATCGGGCCGTACCTGCTGCCCGACCTGGTGCGCCAGAACATCGCGCGCACGCCGCAGATGCCGCTGATGCTGCAGGAGAACTTCACCGTCAAGCTGCTCGAGATGCTGCGGGCCGGCGAGATCGACTGCGCCATCATGGCCGAGCCCTTCCCGGACACCGGCCTGGCGGTGGCGCCGCTCTACGACGAGCCCTTCGTCGCGGTACTGCCGACGAACCATCCACTCGCCGTGCGCGAATCGATCACTTCCGACGAGCTCAAGAACGAGACGATGCTGCTGCTGGGCACCGGCCATTGCTTCCGCGATCACGTGCTCGAGGTCTGCCCGGAGTTCGCGCGCTTCTCGAGCAACGCCGAGGGCATCCGCAAGAGCTTCGAAGGCTCCTCGCTGGAAACCATCAAGCACATGGTGGCCTCGGGCATGGGCGTGACGCTGGTGCCGCGCCTGTCGGTTCCAGCGGAGGCGCTCAAGCCGAAGGCCCGCGGCCGCAGGGAGCCCGAGCCGATGGTGCGCTATCTGCCCGTGCACGACGGCGAAGGGCGCGAGCCGCCGATGCGGCGCGTGGTGCTGGCCTGGCGCCGCAGCTTCACGCGGTACGAGGCGATCGCCGCCCTGCGCAACGCGATCTACGCGTGCGAACTGCCCGGGGTGAAGCGGCTGTCCTGAGCATTGCGCGGCATCGGCCTACGCGGCGCAGCGCGGCAAGCGCAATGGCTGCGATAGAGTCCCGCTGTTGCGACCCAGCCCGCGGGCTTTTAAAGTCGCCACGTCTCCCCATTCAAATCCATCGAAGGAATCGTCGTCATGGCAAAAGCACCGAACAAGCCGCAGAAGAAGGCCAAGTCTCCGATCACGTCTGCACCCGCTGCCGGCGCCGGCAAGGTGCCGGCCAAGGGTGGCACCGTGGTGGCGCAGGAATCGGGCAGCCGCAACGCGCCGATCATCAACATCGGCATCGATCGCCAGGACCGCGCGGCCATCGCCGAAGGTCTGAGCCGCGTGCTGGCCGATACGTACACGCTGTACCTGACCACGCACAATTTCCACTGGAACGTGACCGGGCCGCACTTCAACTCGCTGCATGCGATGTTCATGGGCCAGTACACCGAGCTGTGGAATTCGACCGATGTCATCGCCGAGCGCATCCGCGCCCTGGGTCACTACGCACCGGGGTCGTACGCCGAGTTCAGCAAGATCGCGACGGTGCCTGATGTGCCGCCGGTGCCGCCCAAGGCCATGGAAATGGTCCGCATCCTGGTGAAGGGCCACGAGACCGTCTCGCGCATCGCGCGCGAGTTCATCCCGGTGGCCGAAGAGGCCGGCGACGACCCGACCGCCGACATGCTGACCGCGCGCTGCACGGTGCACGACCAGACGGCGTGGATGCTTCGCTCGCTGCTGGAAGAATAAGTTCGCGCGGGGCGCAGGCCCCGGCATGACCCGGAGCGGCACAATGCCGCTCTTTTCGTTTCTGGAGCTTCCGTGAAGGCTGGCGGGCGCCTCGCGCTGTATCTTGATCTGATCCGGTGGAACCGGCCCGCCGGTTGGCTGCTGCTGCTGTGGCCGACGCTAGGGGCGCTGTGGTTCGCCGCGGGCGGGTGGCCCGGCTGGCATCTGCTGACCGTTTTCGTGGCGGGTACGGTGCTCATGCGCAGCGCCGGCTGCTGCGTCAACGACGTGGCCGACCGCGACTTCGACCGGCACGTCAAACGCACTGCACAGCGGCCTGTGACCAGCGGCGCCATCTCGGTGAAGGAGGCGCTCGGGCTGGGCGCGGTGTTGGCGCTGGTGGCCTTTGGGCTGGCGCTGACCACCAACGCGGCCGTGATCGTCTGGGCTTTCATCGGTTTGGCCGTGACCCTGGCTTACCCGTTCGCCAAGCGCTTCGTCTCGCTGCCCCAGGCGGTGCTGGGGGTCGCGTTCTCGATCGGCATCCCGATGGCCTTCTGCGCAGCCGGCGGCGCGGCGGTGCCGGCGTACGAGGCGTTCACGCGGGTGCCGGGCGTAGGCTGGCTGCTGTTGCTGGGCAACCTGGGGTGGGTGCTGGCCTACGACACCGAATACGCGATGGTCGACCGCGACGACGACCTGAAGATCGGCATGAAGACCTCGGCGATCACATTTGGCCGCTTTGATGTGGCGGCCGTGATGCTCAGCTATGCGCTGTTTCTGGTGCTGTGGGGTGCGGTCGGCTTGCGCGCCGGGTTGGGCGTCGCCTTCGCGATCGGGTGGGCCGCGGCTGCCGTCCAGGTCGTCTGGCATTGGCGCCTGATTCGCCATCGCACGCGCGAAGGTTGCTTCCAGGCCTTCCGGCTGAACCACTGGGTAGGGTTCGCCGTCTTCGCCGGCATCGTGGCCGGCTACGCGCTCCGCTGAATCGCGGTGCGAGCGCGGCGCATCAGGCGCGGCCGAATTCCTGGGCCAGTTCGCGCGCGCGCTGTTCGGCGGCGCGGATCGCTGTCTTGAACTGCGCCTTGATGCCCGCCGCCTCCATGGCGCTCAGTGCCGCGTAGGTGGTGCCGCCCTTGGAGGTCACGCGCTCGCGCAGCACCGACGGCGACTCGCTGGACGCCTGCGCGAGTGCCGATGCGCCGGTGAAGGTGCCGATGGCCAGTTGCTGGGCTTGCGCCGGCGGCAAGCCCATCTCGATGCCAGCCTCGGTCATGGCTTCGATGAAATAGAAGACATAGGCCGGGCCGGAGCCCGAGACGGCCGTGACGGCGTCGAGCGCGCTTTCGGTGTCGACCCAGAGCAACTGGCCGGTCGGCGCCAGCACCTGTTCGACCAGGCGCCGGCCGGCAGCGCTCACGGCGGGCCGGGCGAACAGGCCGCTCATCCCCTGGCCGACGAGCGCGGGGGTGTTGGGCATGGCGCGCACGATGTTGTCGGTGCCCAGCCAGCCCGCGATGCTGTCCGAGGGGATGCCGGCGGCCACGCTCAGGTGCAGCGCGCCTGGGGTGAGATCGCGCACGGGGCGCGCGGCGTCGGCGAAAGTCTGCGGCTTGACGGCCCAGACCACGACCTGGCAGCGGCCCAGCGCGGCGCTGGCGCTGGGCTGGGCCGAGACGCCGAAGTCGCGCGCCAGTCGCGTCCGCGCCTCTTCGAAGGGTTCGACCACCTCCACCGATGCGGTGGGAAGACCCTGGCGGAGCAGCCCGCCCAGAATGGCGCTGGCCATGTTGCCGCCCCCGATGAAGGCGATGGCGGGCAGGGCGGCGGCGGTGAGATCGGACATGGCGATGTGGAGAAATGGGGTGTCGGGATGTGGCGAGGCAGAATTGTCGCTCCGCCGTCTCACACGCAATCATTTGCACAGCGGCAGTTGACAAGCCCGCAACGGGCTGCCAAAATCGCGGGCTTCGCTTCAAAAAGGCGAAGCATTCCGCCCAGACGGATGCATCCCAAGTGGTTTGGGATGCTGACGACGGGCCCAAGACTGACTGCGCAGCGCCATGAGGTGCTGCTCGGTACAAGTTGGGAACTACTAGCAATGATCCAAACTGAATCCCGGCTCGACGTGGCCGACAACACGGGCGCGAAATCCGTCCTGTGTATCAAGGTGCTCGGTGGCTCCAAGCGGCGCTATGCCAGCGTGGGCGACGTCATCAAGGTCAGCATCAAGGAAGCCGCTCCTCGTGGGCGTGTCAAGAAGGGCGAGATCTACAGCGCCGTCGTGGTGCGTACCGCCAAGGGCATCCGTCGTGCAGACGGTTCGCTCGTCAAGTTCGACGGCAATGCCGCCGTGCTGCTCAACGCCAAGCTGGAGCCGATCGGCACCCGCATCTTCGGACCCGTGACGCGCGAACTGCGTACCGAGAAGTTCATGAAGATCGTCTCGCTGGCCCCCGAAGTTCTGTAAGGACAACAACGCCATGAACAAGATTCGCAAAGGCGACCAGGTCATCGTGTTGGCCGGTCGTGACAAGGGCAAGCGCGGCACCGTCTCGCTGCGCACCGACGACTCGTACCTGATCGTCGACGGTGTCAACATCGTCAAGAAGCACACCAAGCCGAACCCGCTCAAGGGTACGACCGGTGGCATCGTCGAAAAGACCATGCCCATCCACCAATCGAACGTGGCGATCTTCAATGCCGCGACCGGCAAGGCCGATCGCGTGGGCATCAAGGTCGCGGACGGCAAGCGCGTTCGCGTCTTCAAGTCCAGCGGCGACGAAATCAAGATCGCCTAAGGGGAACTCACATGGCACGTCTCCAAGAAATCTACCGCGACAAGATCGCGAAGGACCTGACCGAGAAGTTCGGCTACAAGTCGCCGATGCAGGTTCCGCGTCTGACCAAGATCACGCTCAACATGGGTGTGGGTGAAGCAGTCGCCGACAAGAAGGTTCTCGACAACGCTGTCGGCGACCTGACCAAGATCGCCGGCCAGAAGCCTGTCGTCACCAAGTCGAAGAAGGCCATCGCCGGCTTCAAGATCCGTGAACAGCAGCCCATCGGCTGCATGGTCACGCTGCGCGGCGTGCAGATGTACGAGTTCCTGGACCGTTTCGTGACCGTGGCCCTGCCGCGCGTTCGTGACTTCCGCGGTATCTCGGGTCGCGCTTTCGATGGCCGTGGCAACTACAACATCGGCGTGAAAGAGCAGATCATTTTCCCCGAGATCGAATACGACAAGGTCGATGCCCTGCGCGGTCTCAACATCAGCATCACGACGACGGCCAAGACCGACGAAGAAGCCAAGGCGCTTCTCGCTGGTTTCCGTTTCCCGTTCAAGAACTGAGGCGAACCGTGGCTAAACAATCCCTGATCCAACGCGAACTCAAGCGCGACAAGCTGGTCGCCAAGTACGCTGCAAAGCACGCCGAACTGAAGGCCGCCTCGAACGACCCGAAGAAGAGCGACGAAGAGCGCGCTGCCGCCCGCCTGGGCCTGCAGAAGCTCCCGCGCAACGCGAACCCCACGCGTCAACGCAACCGTTGCGAAATCACCGGTCGCCCCCGCGGCACTTTCCGTCAATTCGGTCTGGCTCGCGCCAAGATCCGTGAACTGGCTTTCGCTGGCGACATCCCCGGTGTCACCAAGGCCAGCTGGTAAGCCAGGCAGGAGCAAACAACATGAGCATGAGTGATCCCATTGCCGACCTGCTGACGCGTATCCGTAACGCGCAGATGGTGGCGAAGCCCACCGTGTCGATCCCGTCTTCCAAGGTGAAGGCGGCGATCGCACAAGTCCTCAAGGACGAAGGCTACATCGACGGTTTCGAAGTCAAGACCGAGTCCGGCAAGTCCGAACTCGTCATCACGCTGAAGTACTACGCTGGCCGTCCGGTCATCGAGCGCATCGAACGCGTGAGCCGCCCCGGCCTGCGCGTCTACAAGGGCAGCGCAGCCATTCCGCAAGTCCAGAACGGCCTCGGCGTCGCCATCGTCACGACCCCCCAGGGCGTGATGACCGACCGCAAGGCACGCGCTACCGGTGTCGGTGGCGAAGTCCTGTGCTACGTCGCCTAACCGAGACATTGAGGAGTCACTGAAATGTCCCGAGTCGGAAAAATGCCAGTCGCCATCCCCGCAGGTGTGGATGTGTCGATCAAGGACGACCAGATCAACGTGAAGGGCACGGGCGGCACGCTCGCGCTGACGCGCAATTCCCTGGTCAACGTCGTCAACAAGGACGGCAAGCTGAGCTTCGAACCCGCCAACGATTCGCGTGAAGCCAACGCGATGAGCGGCACGTTCCGCCAGCTCGTCAACAACATGGTCGTCGGCGTGACGAAGGGCTTCGAGAAGAAGCTCAACCTCGTCGGCGTCGGTTTCAAGGCCGCGGCCTCGAACAACAAGTTGAACCTGCAAGTCGGTTACTCGCACCCGGTCAACATCGAGATGCCCCAGGGCATCACGGTGGCCACCGCGACCCCGACCGA
>CALRYR010000035.1:0-15147 GCA_943372425.1 Variovorax sp. YR752
CTTCTTCCACTTGGCCGCGTCCTCGGCCACCATCTTCGCGAGCTGCTGCGGCGTGCTGCCGACCGGCTCGATGCCCAGGCGCGCGAGCTTGTCCTTGACCTCCGGGTCCGCCAGCGCCTGGTTGGCCGCGGTGTTGATGCGCGCGACGATGTCGGCGGGCAGGCCCTTCGGGCCGTACAGGCCGAACCAGGTGCTCGATTCGAAGCCTGGCAGCGTGTCGGCGATCGGCGGCAGTTCTGGCGCCAGCGGGCTGCGCTTGAGCGAGGTCACGCCCAGCGCACGCAGCCGGCCGTCGCGCACGTGCGGCATGCCGGTGGGCAGCGAGTCGAACATCACATCGAGGTTGCCCGCGATCATGTCGGGAATCGCCAGCGCGGTGCCCTTGTACGGGATGTGCGTGACGAACACACCGGCCTGCGACTTGAAGAGTTCCGCCGTGAGCTGAACGATGGTGCCGTTGCCGCTCGATGCGTAGTTGAGCTTGCCAGGGTTCTTCTTGGCGTACTCGATCCATTCGCGCACCGTCCTGGCCGGCGAGTTGTTGGGCACCAGCATGATGCTGGGCGCGTTGCCGACGTGGTCGATCGGCGTGAAGTCGCGCACCGTGTCGTAGGGCAGCCGCGCGTTCAGCGTCGGGCCGATCGAGTGCGTGCTGGTCGTCGCCAGCAGCAACGTGTAGCCGTCGGCAGGGGCCTTGGCCGCCAGGTCCGACCCGATGGCGCCGCCCGCACCGGGCTTGTTGTCGACGACCACCGAATTGCCGAGCTTCTCGCCCATCTTCTGCGACAGCGTGCGCGCGAACAGGTCGGTCGCACCGCCTGCCGGGAACGGCACGACCAGGCGGATCGGCTTGTTCGGGTAGCCCGGCTGCGCGAAGCTCGCGGCCGATGCAGCCAGGCAGGCCGCGAGCGCCATGCCTTGGAGAAATCGGGTTCGATTCATGGGTGTTGGATTCTGGACGAGATGGAGAAGCCCCGAATGCTATGCACCGCCACTGCATGCATACAGATAATCCTGCTTATTCAACTATGAGCATTGTTTATGGCAAAGCAGGGGTCCGAGGTTGTTTCGCTGCAGCAGTTGCGCGCGCTTGCCGCCATTGCAGAAACCGGCAGCTTCACCCTCGCCGCCGAAGCGCTGCAACTGACGCAACCCGCCATCAGCCATCTGGTGCGCCGCATGGAGGAAGAGCTTGGGCAGGCACTGGTGGTCCGGGGTCGACGCATCCGGCTCACCGATGCGGGCCAGATGATGGCCGACACCGCCCTGCGTGCGCTGCGGCTGGTCGATGAATCGGTCGGCGTGTGCCGATCGCAGTCGCAGCTCAGCGAAGGGCGCGTGGTGCTGGCCGTGGCGCACCTGACGGCCGGCACGCTGATGCCGCCAGTGCTCGGGCGCTTTTCGCAGAGCCATCCGCAACTCACCGCCACGCTGCTGGACAGCACGGCCGAACAGATGATGTCGCGCATCCTGTCACGCGAGGCCGACCTCGGGTTCGGCTCCGACATCGGACAGAAGCATTCCGGACTCGCGACCGAGCCCCTCTTCAGCGCAGCGATGGCGCTCTTCATGCGCGACGACCATCCGCTCGCCCGGCACGCCGAGGTCGAGGGCCGCGCGCTCGAGGGCCTTCCCTTCATCCATGTCAACCCCGATGCCAACGTGTGGCGCGCCATCAGCCGCCAGCTCGCGAGCGCGGCCAACGTCTACCCGACGGTCGCGCACCATGTGTCGATGCTTTCGACCGCCTTCGGCCTGGTGCAGGCCGGCGCGGGCGTCGCGCTGCTGCCGCACTATGTCGACGTGCTGATGCCAGCGCGGCTGCGAGCGGTGCGGATCGTGCGCCCCGCGCTGGAGTTTCCGGTGGTGGCGATCCGGCTGTCCAAGCACCCGCTCAGTCCTGCGGCGATGGCTTTCCTCGCGATGGCACGCCAGCACATGAAGCCCTGAGGAGCGGCACGCCCGCCTGCGACAGCCGAAAAGGAAAAGCCCCGTGGGCCGAGGCGCACGGGGCTTGGGAACGGTGCGCGAAGCGCAGCGACGCTCAGTCCTCGACGAAGGCCTCTTCGCGTTTGGACTTGACCGAGGGCAGCAGCACGATCACCAGCAGCAGCACCGCGGCCGCCAGCAGACCGGCCGAGATCGGGCGCGTCACGAACACGCTCCAGTCGCCGCGCGACAGCAGCAGCGCGCGGCGCAGGTTCTCTTCCATCATCGGCCCGAGGATCAGCCCCAGCAGCAGCGGCGCGGGTTCGCAACCGAGCTTGATGAAGGTGTAGCCGACCACGCCGAAGATCGCGACCATCCAGATGTCGAACACGTTGTTGTTCGTCGAGTACACGCCGATCGCACAGAACAGCACGATGGCCGGGAACAGCCAGCGGTACGGGATCGACAGCAGCTTGATCCAGATGCCGATGAGCGGCAGGTTCAGCACGATGAGCATGAGGTTGCCGATCCACATGGACGCGATCAGGCCCCAGAAGAGTTCGGGGTTGCTGGTCATGACCTGCGGCCCCGGCTGGATGTTGTGGATGGTCATGGCACCCACCATCAGCGCCATCACCGGATTGCCGGGAATGCCGAGCGTCAGCAGCGGGATGAACGATGTCTGTGCACCGGCGTTGTTGGCCGATTCCGGCCCGGCCACGCCGCGGATGTTGCCCTTGCCGAACGGCACTTCGCCGGGCTTGAGGCTGAGCTTCTTCTCCAGCGTGTAGGAGGCGAAGGCCGAGAGCAGCGAGCCGCCCCCCGGCAGGATGCCCAGCGAGCATCCCAGCGCGGTCCCGCGCAGCACGGCGGGCACCATGTGCTTGAAGTCCTGCTTCGTCGGCATCAGGCCCTGGAGCTTGGCCGTGAACACCTGCCGATCCTCCTCGGGTTGCGAGAGGTTGGCGATGATCTCGCCGTAGCCGAAGATGCCCATCGCGATCGCGATGAAGCTGATGCCGTCGGTGAGCTCCGGAATGTCGAAGCTGTAGCGCGCCACGCCCGAGTTCACGTCGGTGCCCACCAGTCCGAGCAGCAGGCCCAGCATGATCATGCAGATGGCCTTGAGCAGCGAGCCCGAGGCCAGCACCACGGCGCCGATGAGCCCCAGCACCATGAGCGAGAAATACTCGGCCGGGCCGAACTTGAAGGCCAGTTCGGTCAGCGGCGGCGCGAACGCCGCCAGGATCAACGTGCCGACGCAGCCGGCGAAGAAGGAGCCCAGTCCGGCGGCGGCCAGCGCCGGCCCGCCGCGCCCCTGCTTGGCCATCTGGTGCCCGTCGATCACGGTCACCACCGAGGATGATTCGCCGGGCAGGTTCACCAGAATGGCGGTGGTGGAGCCTCCGTACTGCGAGCCGTAGTAGATGCCGGCCAGCATGATGAGCGCAGCCACCGGCGGCAGCGCGTAGGTCGCGGGCAGCAGCATCGCGATGGTCGCGACCGGGCCGATGCCCGGCAGCACGCCGATCAGCGTGCCCAGCAGGCAGCCGACGAAGGCGTAGATCAGATTCTGCAGCGTGAACGCCGCCTCGAAGCCGATCGAGAGGTTGTGGATCAGGTCCATGGTGGTCGCCGTCCTAGCCGGAAATGAAGGTGGGCCAGACCTGGAACTGCAGGCTCAGGCCGAGGATGAAAGTGAGGTAGCTGCCGATCGCCAGCAGGGTTCCGAGGATCAGCGCCGTCTTCAGCGAGAACCGCGGGCCGGCAATGCTCGCCACGATGACGAGCGCATAGATCGCCACCATCAGGCCCATCGCGGGCACCCCGAGCGTCGGCAGGCCGCCCAGCAGCAGGCCGAATACCAGGTTCGCGCTGATGATCAGCACCAGAGGCTTCCAGGCGATGCGCCCGACCGGATCCCCCCCGTTGGCAGCGCCTCGCCTGAGCGCAATCAGCATGACGATGCCGCCGCCGATGGCCAGCATGATCCCGAGCAGCAACGGGAAGTAGCCGGGGCCCATGCGTGCGCCGGTGCCGATGTTGTAGTTCGTCGCACCGATGGCAAAGGCTGTGCCCACCACGGTGAACATGACGCCGGACAAGAAGTCTTTCTGGCTTTGAATCTTCATGATTGATTGGATTGAAAGCACCCCGCCGTGCAGAGACGAAGGGGTGCAGGGAGCGCGGCTTCGATGGCGTGGGTCATGCGAAGCCGCGGGTCAGGTAGCGGTCAGATATGTCATGTTATGAGTTTTATTATGTCATGTCGTGAGTAAATACCCGGTGGGCAACGCTCGCAGCGCTGCTACATTCGGCCGGCAAACTTCCGTGCCGCATGTCCCATTCCTCGCCCGAGAAGCAGCGTTTCGAAGCGCTTTCAGAATTCCGCTACAAGCTCAGAAGCTTTCTGAGGTTCAGCGAAGACGCAGCACGCGCCGAAGGTGTCACGGTGCTGCAATACCAGCTGATGCTTCATACACAGGGCTTCGCGGGGCGCGACTGGGCCACCGTGGGAGAGATCGCGGAGCGACTGCAGGCTCAGCCGCATGGCGCCGTGGCCTTGATCACGCGGTGCGAGGAAGCCGGTCTCGTGGCTCGCAGGACGAGCAAGGTCGATCGTCGGCAGGTCGAGGTGCACCTGCTGGCCGCCGGCCGCCGGGTTCTTGCTCGTCTGGCCGTGCAGCATGCGGATCAGCTGCAAGAACTGTCGGAAGCCGTGAGGCTCGCCAGCCGGATCCAGCAATAGCCGTCAACGCGATGCCAGCTTGGTGTGGATATGTGACCCAGCCGGGGGTGAACCGGCAAAAACGAGGAATCTTTGAATGTCCCTGATGAACTTGCTCAGGCGCGCGTGCGCGATCCTTTGCTGCTGCGCTTCGGCTGCGTCGCTCGCTGCACCGGCGGCCATGGTGCCGGCCGACGACTTGGCCTTGCGTTACGACGGCCTCGGCCGGTGCATGACGCGAACGCTCGGCGCCGGCTGGCAGGAGCGGTACCAGATCCACGTGGTGACCAACCGATGGGGGCGCGCAGAGCCGAACGGCGCGGAGATGGATTCCGCGCCGCAGACGGTCCGCGTGACCGATCTGCAGTGCCGGCGCCAGCTCGGGCTTTCGGGAAGCGCCAGACCGGACGATCCGGGCGGCATGGGGTTGGGCACGATGGCCGAGGGGCGTGTCGGTGCGCCCCGGGCCGACCAGGGACGGGTCGAGGACCGTGCATCGCGGTCCTCCGAAATCCTCAGGCCGCAATGAACAGCGCCGGGTCCACCATCGTGCGGTTGAGCATCACGCCCCAGTGCAGATGCGGCCCGGTCACGCGGCCGGTGGCGCCCACGGCGCAGAAGCGATCGCCGGTCTGCAGCACGTCGCCCACCTTCACGTCGATCGCGCTCAGGTGGCAGTACATCGTGAGCAGGCCGCGGCCGTGGTCGAGCCACACGGTGCCGCCGTTGAAGAAGTAGTCGCCGGTGTCGATCACGCGGCCCGGCAGCGGCGCGCGGATCGGCGTGCCGGTGCCCGCGGCGATGTCCATGCCGCTGTGCGGATTGCGCGACTGGCCGTTGAACACCCGGCGCAGGCCAAAGGAGCTGGACCGCCGGCCGGGCACCGGCACCGCCATCTTCAGGTCGGCCGGCAGCACCTCGGTGAAGGTCGCCATCACGCCGGCCTGGTGATCGCGCTCGCGCTCGTAGCGCGCCTGGTCGGCGGCCGACAGGTCGACCGTGCCCGGCGGCACCTTCAGGCGCTGCTCGCTGTAGCGCTTGGGCGCGACGGCGTAGGCGACGGACCGTTCGCTGCCGGCCTCGGTGCGCACCACGATGCGCCCGCTGCCGACCGGCGCCGCCAGCGGAATGCCCACCAGTGCGGTCCACTCGATCGGGTCGCCGGTGACCAGCAGCGGCACGTTGCCATCGGTGTGCGCCGTCGGGCGTGCCGCCGCCGGGCCGAGCGACAGCCGCACCACGCCGCCCGGCACGGCAGACGCCTGTGGCCAGGGGCCGGATGCGGCTGTCGACGGCGCTGCGAGTGTGGGCAGGGGCGGCAGCAGCAGGGTGCCGAGCGTGCCGAGGAGGGCGGTGCGGCGCGTGGCGGCGAGCGAAAGGCGAGGGTCGAATGAAGGCATCGGGCAAGTCTAGCGAGGGCCTGCGCCTGCAGACATCCGGCATCGGCGAGACAATCCACGGCCCGGCCGATCGTCGGTCGGGCGCGTCCGTCCGAATCCGTTCCCGCTTCATGCCCTCCGCGCCCGCCACGCCCGACCCCTCGTCCGCCGTCGAGTTCTCCCTCCGACGCATCGCGCTTCCCGCCTTCGGCCCCTCGCTGCTCTTCGGGGTGGGTGAAGGCGCCATCCTCCCCATCGTTCCGCTGATGGCGCGAGACCTCGGCGCTTCCGTGCCGATGGCGGCGCTGATGGTGGCGCTGATCAGCATCGGCTCGCTGCTCAACAACATTCCCGCATCGATGATCACGATGCGCTGGGGCGAACGCTGGTCCATCGTGGCGGCCGGCCTTTGGAGCGCGCTCGGCATGGCGCTGTGCGTGCTGACGACGCACCTGGGGCTGTTCGCTGCGGGCTGCTTCATGGTGGGCATGTCGCAAGCGGTCTACAACCTGGCGCGGCAGAGCTACCTGACCGACGCCGTCCCCGTGGTGTACCGCGCCAGAGCGCTGTCGACACTGGGCGGGGTGATGCGGATCGGCATGTTCATCGGCCCCTTTCTCGCCGCGGCGGCGGTCCACTACTTCGGGCTGTCAGCGGCCTTCGTGGTGGGCATCGTGGGCGTGACCTGCGCGGCCGCCATCGGCGCGCGCATTCCCGATCTGGAGCTCCCGCCGCTGCCCGCCGGCCATGCCGCGCCGGCCGCCGTCACGCTGGCATCGACCCTGCGCGACCACCGACGCGTCTTTCTCACGGTGGGTGTAGGCGTGCTGCTGGTCAGTGCCGTGCGGGCCTCGCGCCAGGCCGTCATCCCGCTGTGGGCGGAACATCTGGCACTGGCACCCGCGGTCGCGTCGCTGATCTACGGCCTGTCGGGTGGCATCGACATGCTCGTGTTCTACCCGGCGGGCAAGGTGATGGACATCAAAGGGCGGCGCTGGGTCGCGGTGCCCTCGATGCTCATCATGGGCGCGGCGATGTTGCTGATGCCCTTCACCACGGGCGTCGTCACGCTGTTGCTCGTCGCGCTGGCCATCGGCTTCGGCAACGGCATCGGTTCGGGGATGAACATGACGCTCGGTGCGGACCATTCGCCGCGCCATGGCAGGGCGCACTTCCTGGGCGTGTGGCGGCTCATGTCGGACATCGGGGCCTCGTCCGGCCCGGTGTTGTTGTCGTTCCTGGCGGGGACCGTGTCGCTTGCGGCGGGCATAGCGTCGACCGGGCTGCTCGCGCTCCTCGCGGCGGGCATGCTGGCCCACTGGATTCCACGGGCTGCGGCTGCACGCGCCGCGGTCGCCAAGAAGAATCCCTAGCGCCGCGTCAACCGGGCACCACGCGCGCCAGCCAGGCCAGCAACACGGCCACCACCTCGTCGCGGTTGGTCTCGTTCAGCGCCTCGTGCCGAGCGCCGCCGAAAGCGTGGCACGACACGTCCTGCAGGCCGGCTTCGCGGTAGCGCTGCACCAGCGGGTAGAACCACTCGCCCTTGTTGCTCACCGGGTCCTGGTCGCCGATGAACAGGTACAGCGGCAAGTCGGGGCGGATGCGCGGTCGCATCGCGGCGGGCGTGAGCGCTGCGGCGTTCGCGAACATCGATGCCCAGCTTTCCGGCGTGACCGTGAAGCCGCACAGCGGGTCGGCGATGTAGGCGTCGACCTGGGCCGGGTCGCGGCTGAGCCAGTCGAAGGGCGTGCGCACGTCGGGCAGCGCGGCGTTCATGTCTTCCAGCCGGAAGCCGGTCTGCACAGCCGCGCCCAGCATGTCGATCGCGGTGGTGCCCGACAGCGCGGCGCCGGCCAGCAAATCGCTGTGCTGCACCAGATAGTGCTGCGCCGCGAAGGAGCCCATGCTGTGGCCCAGCAGGACCAGCGGCAGCCCCGGATGCGCGGCGCGTACATGCCTGCTGAGCAGCGCCATGTCGTCGACCAGCCCAGCGAAGCCGTGCGCGCCGAAGTCGCCCAGTTCGCCCTGTGCCGCCGCATGCGGGCCGTGGCCGCGGTGCTCGTTCGCATACACGACGTAGCCCGCCTGCGTGAGCGCGTCCGCCAGCGGCCGGTAGCGCAGCGAATGCTCGCCCATGCCGTGCGCCAGTTGGACGATGCCGCGCGGCGCGTCGCCTTGCCAGCGGTGGGCCTCGATGGTGTGGCCGTCGTCGGCGGTCAGGGTGAAATCGGTCTCGGTGTGTGACATGCGTTGTGTCTCCAAAAAGAACGGTGTTGATCGCAGGGGGCGCGCGTCAGGCCGGCAAGTCGCTGCGGCGCGCGATCAAATCGATCTCGACGCGCGCCCCCTTGGCCAGGCCATTCACGCCCACGCAGGCAAGTCTAGCGAGCGGCTCGCGCCTGCCACTGTCGGGCAAGTCACGCTGCGCAGCGTGCGTCGATGTGCTGGCCCACGGCACCTGTCAGCCGGCCCACGCACCCGGCGCGAGGGCTTCCAGCGTGTAGGGCCCGATGGCCGCGCGGATCAGCCGCAGCGTCGGGTGCCCGACGGCCGCCGTCATGCGTCGCACCTGGCGGTTGCGGCCTTCCTTGATGGCGAGCTCGATCCAGGCGGTGGGGATGGCCTGCCGCACGCGAATCGGCGGGGTCCGATCCCACACGGTGGGCGGCGGGTCGAGCAGGCGGGCGCGGGCCGGGCGCGTCGGGCCATCGTTGAGCGTCACGCCATCACGCAGCGCGGCGAGCGCCGCGTCGTCGGGCACGCCTTCCACCTGCACCCAGTACACCTTCTCCATCTTGAAGCGCGGGTCGGCGATGCGTGCCTGCAGCTTGCCGTCGTCGGTGAGCAGCAGCAGCCCTTCGCTGTCGGCATCGAGCCGGCCGGCGACGTACACGCCGGGCAGATCGATGAAGTCTTTCAGCCCCTGCCACCGGCCTTCGGGCGTGAACTGGCTGAGCACGCCGTAGGGCTTGTTGAAGCGGATGAGGCGCGGAGTCTCGGGCGTGCTCATTGCGTCGCGGCCAGTTGCGGAAGGTAGTCCTGGACCAGGGCTTCCACCGTGTCTGCCTGCAGCATGTCACGCCGTGCCTTCAGCGGATCGCGGTCGGGGCGCCCGGCCAGCCAGCGCTTGAAGCGCGCGAAGGCCAGCGGGTGCACCGTGTTCATCCGCGCCATGTGGCCCGTGACGCCGACGGTCACCGCCGAGAAGCGTGGCGCGCTCACCAGCTGCTCGGTATTGCGTGCCTGCACGACCCAGAAGTCTTCGGGTTGGTCACTCAGCTGTGCCGGATGCGGATCTTGTTCCTGCGCCTCGCGCCGCAGGATGTCGACCTCGAAGCCCTGGCTGTTGACGGCGGTGTAGCGCTGCGTCTCGATCAGCGAAAAGCTCTTGTCCACCTTGCGCAGCAACGCCAGCATCGATGCGTCGAGGCGCTTGAGTTGCGTGGCCAGCTTGAAGCGCTTGCGCGTGTCCCACAGCAGGTCGACGTCACGTGTCGCCACCGCCGCGCTCTGCACCCGCACGCCCGCAGCGGCTTCGTAGGCGTAGAGCGCATGCGTGCCGACCACGGTGAAGTGCTCAGCGATGTCGGCGCGCGCCAGCATGTCGAGGATGTCGATGACGATGGTCGGCACACGGCCCACGAAAAGCGCTCGGTTCATGCGTTGATGGCGGGCGAGGGCCTCTGACAGGTCCTTGGCGCGTGCCTGCGCGTCGTTCTTTCGGGCGAAGAAACCGGCATGGATCGCTTCGGTTTCAGGGCTGCGTGGCCCGAGGCTTTTCTGAGCATTTCGTGTGCTGGTCCGGACCAGATAGTCGACGCCTTTGACCGTCTTCCAGTACATGCCGCCACGCACCGTGGCCACTTGGTCAGCGGCCGCTTCGAGCGCTTCGAAGGTCGCGCGTGCGTCGATGTACTGACGACGCGCGTCGTCGCCGATGTCCTGGAACTCCATGATTTCCGTTAAAAATTAGAAATATGGAATTTACATGGAAACTTGTTCTAATTCAAACACTTATTCCAACTTCTGATCTTCGCGCTTCGCGTCCTCCATCGCCTCCGGCTCCAGTTCTTCGGCCGAGCGGTTGAGGTGGATGAAGACGCCCCAGCCAGCCAGCATCACGCCGACGGCGCAGAACACCGCCGCGGCGTGGAGCATCAGTTCGGGCTTCTCGCGCGCCTTGAAGGTGGCGACCAGCGCCTCGACCGCGATGGCCACCACGATGACGACCAGGAAGCGCGAGAGAAAGCGCCGCACGCGCGTGGGGGCGCTGATGTGCGCGTCGCGGATCACCTCTTCCTCGGCGATGGTCTGCGAGATCTGCAGCGCCACCACCGCGGCGGCCAGCAGGCCCATCGCCTCGATGATCGCTTCGCCGGCGGCCGTGTCGACGTTGCCGGTGATGGCCATCCACCCGTTGTGCGCCGCGACCACCAGCAGCGCGATGCCGGCCCCCGCGAAGAGCAGCGCCATCAAGGCGTGGATGACGGCGTAGAGGCGGAGGAATGGCTTCATGGGGCAGGGCGGAAAGAAAAGGTGCGCGATTGTGTTGGCGCACGGCGCCTGGCCGTGTCAGCGACAGCCGCTTGGCAGGCGACGCAGCCGCCGCGTCACAGCCGCTGGCGGTAACTCGCCGGCGTCTCGCCGAAGGTGCGGCGGAACAGTGCGATGAAGGCGCTGGCCGTGGCATAGCCGAGGTCCAGCGCCACGGCCGTGACGGAGGCGCCGGCCGCCAGCATCTCCAGCGACCGCATCAGGCGCGCGCGTTGCCGCCAGGCGGTGAAGTTGAACCCGGTCTCCTCGACGAAGCGACGGCTCAGGGTGCGCGAACTGATGGCGGCCCAATCCGCCCAACGCTCCAGGTCGCGCGCGTCGGCGGGCTCGGCGATCAGCGCCCGCGCGATGCGCAGCAGACGCGGATCGCGTGGCAAAGGCAGTCCGAAGCTCTCCACCGGCAGGCTGCGAATCTCGTCGAGGATCACGGCCGCCACATGCGCGCTGCGGGCATCGAGCGGCCCCATCGGCCAGGTGCTCGCGCGCAGCACCGCTTCGCGCAACAGGCCGGACGTGCGGATCGTGCAGGGTTGCGTCGGCAGGTCACCGCAGGCGCTCTCCGCGACGTAGGCGGCCCAGCCGCGGAACGGGCCGTGCGAGCGACCCGAATGCAGGTGATGCGGCGGCAGCCAGACCGCGTGGATCGACGGCACCACCCAGACGCCGCTCTCGAGGCCCACCGACAGCAGTCCGGCGTGCGAGCCGAAGAGCTGGCCACGCGCATGGTGGTGCGGCTCGGACGAGAGCTCCTCGTCCTGGCGCCCCGTTGCGACGAACACGATCGGGCCATCGGCTGCATTGACGAGTGCGGGGATGAGCGTCAGGTCGGACATGGCGGCGATGAGCTATCGGTTGGCCGATCCAGTCTACAGCCGCCACGGCGATGGCACCTATCCTGCCCCTCAACCATCCAAGGAGCGCATCGCATGCACGCACAAGACGACATCCACGTAAGCGCCGTCGACCTGGACGCCCTCTATGACCCGCCCGCCGAGCGCATCCAGAAAGCCGTCCTCGACCGCCTCATCGACATCCACGAGGCGTACCTGAAAGCCGCCACCTTCTTCTGCCTGGCGACCGGCAGCGCAGACGGGCTGGACGCGTCGCCGCGCGGCGGCCCGCCGGGCTTCGTGCACGTGCTTGATGCGCACACCGTCGCCTTCGCCGACTGGCCGGGCAACAACCGCATCGAGTCGCTGCGCAACATGGCGCGCGACGACCGGGTCGGCATGGTGTTCCTGTTTCCGGGGCACGAGATCTTCCTGCGCATCAACGGCCGCGGCCGGATATCCACCGCCGCTGAGCTGCTGGCCCAGTTGCGCGAAGGCGACCGCACGCCCAAGACCGCGACCGTCGTGGCCATCGACCAGGTGCTGCTTCACTGCGGCAAGGCCGTCAACCGCGCCAAGCTATGGGAGCAAAGCTCCCGCATCGAACGCGGCGCGCTGCCAACGGTCGGTCAGATGATGGCCGCCCTCGCCAAGCTCGAGGACGTGCAGGCCGAGTCGGACGAGGCGAGCATCGCGCAGATCGATGCGCATTACGCGCAGGCGGTTCGGCACGATTTGTACTGACTTAAAGCCCCCGTGGCAGCAATGCGGATTCGACTGATCGGTGCAGCCGCCGCAGCCGCCGCAGGGGCCGTCAGGCCGAACCGAGTTCGTCTAGAAGACTTCCACGAAACTACCAGCGTCTGCCGCAGCTTCGCGCATGTGATCCAGATAGTCGCCAAGTCGGTTCTCGGTCATACCGGCCTGGCTTCGGCCAGCACGATGTCCCGAAATTTCGCTGGCAGATCACGTGGGGTGACCACGTCGACATGCACGCCGAGCAGATGTTCCAACTCGTCCTGCAGTCCGCCGAGGTCGAAGAGTGTCGTGCCGGGCAATGCGTCGACCAACAGATCCAGGTCGCTGTGCTCCAGATCGTCGCCACGCATGGCCGAGCCGAAGACACGCGGATTGACCACGCGAAAGCGGCTTGCCGCGCGATGGATCGCGTCACGGTGTTCGCGGACGGCGGCAGAAGGGCGCATGGCGCGAGTTTAGTGCGACAGGGCGCGCGTCAGACGTCGATGCGCCGCGCCTTCGAAATAGGGCGCCCACGGCAACCGGGATAGTTAGCACACCCCCAGAACGGCCGCGCGAACTTGCCCGAGGTGCGTTCGACCATCTTGGTGCCGCAACTGGCGCAGGTGGGCCGCCAGTACTCGCCCTCGTAGGCCACGGCGAGCAGGGCGGCCTGTTGGTCGGGCGTGCGCTGGCCGATCAGCTTGAGCAGCGCCGCACCATCCTGTGCCCGGATGCCGTTGTCGGCCGCGAAGGCGAGGGCGTCGGCGGTGAAGGTCGAACTGGTCACGAAGGTGCCGTTGCGCAGCTTGTTCGCCGTCATCACGCCGAGGAATTCGCGCATCTCCTTCACGCCCACCGGCTTGCCCTGCCAGTGCTTGCACTGGACGACGCGCGGCTGGTCCATGTGCTTCGATTGCAGCCAGATGTCTACGCCGCCATCCGCCCCGTGCGACTGGCTGCGCGTCGTGAGTCCCGCCTGCGCATAGAAGGCCTCGCACACGGCCTCGAAGCGGCGCCACTCGATGTCGGCGAGCACGACCGCGCTCCAGCTTGCCTGCTGCTTCACGCCGATCGGTGCCGGCGGCGCCACCGGTGCGGCGGGCGGCTTGCGCGCGGCCAGCTTTTTCGACAGTGGGGCGGTGCTCGGCATCACGGGCCGCTGCGGCTCGTCGGCGGGCGGCGCCTGGTTCGAACGCTGGACGAAGAAGTTGAGCACCAGCATCACCGCGCCCAGCATCAGCGCCACCCAGCCCGCCGGGCGCAGCACCTGGGCGATGGTCGGGCCCAGCTGGCTGCGCATCATGTTGGGGATGACGGTGAGGAGGAGGACGCCGATGACCAGGGCTGCCAGGCCTTTGCCGGCGAGGCCCGCGCGTGCTTTCGGGGGATTGGCGTTGTTTCGGGTCGAGGGGGGCATAGCGGCTGGGGTGTTCTGCGCAACGCAATCAGGGAGCGTGTTGCTTGGATATCGATGCGGTGGACTCAATCCGCTTCGTCAGACCACGGATTGAACACCCGCACCGGCAGCCCCGCAAAGTCTTTGACGTTGCGCGTGACCAGCACCAGATCGTGTGTCAGTGCCGTGGCGGCCAGCAGGCTGTCGATGGCCGGCAGCGGTCGGCCGGCAGCCGCTACCAATCGGCCCCAGCGATCAGCCACCGCGGCCTCAACGCCCAGGATGCGCCCGGTGAAGAACAGGGGCAGGTCGGTCTCGAGCCAGTCCGTCAGCGCCTGTCGGCGTGCCGTGTCCGTCACGCCTTCCACACCCTTGCGGATCTCGCCCAGCGTCAGCACGCTCAAGTACAGGGTCACGGGTGGTCGCTTGGCGAACCACGCCACGACGTTCGCATCCGGCGCCTTGCGCCGCAACTCCGACAGGGCGTTGGTGTCGACGAGGTAGCTCAAAAGCCTGTCTCGCGGGTCGAGCTGGGATCGCGCGGGAACACCACGTCGTCGGCGTCGAACAGCGGTGAGCGCTGCATGAAGTCCACCAGTGAACCTTGCGCCTGCGACATGCGATCGAAGGTACCGCGCGACACCACCACCGCGACGGACTTGCCATGCACCGTGATGTCCTGCGGCTGGTTCTGCGCGGACTTCACTAGCTCGGACATGCGCGCCTTAGCGTCTTGCATCTGCCATGTTTGCATACCAAACCCCCGATCTGACTATAGAGGTCAGATTTTATGGCAAACACTTGCGGTGGTCAGCAAGAACAACTCGGCCTCGTGCTGCCGCCGCTGCAGCGCCGCGGCATCGACTGGCCGCCTTTGCCGACGAAGGGCAGGGCGCGTTCCACCTCCGTGCGCGCTGGGTCGCGCCCGAAGATGCACAGTCGCGCATCGCGCGGGCCGAGGCCGATGATCGGATCGCGCCAGTCGCGGCCTAAGGTGGCGCAGGCCTCGCGGTCGATGCCTGGGAGGTCTTTGGCGGGAGCGCGGAAGGCGACATGCTTGGTTGCAGATGGCTTGGCGCCGTACGTCATTTGAATGAAACCGAGCTGCGGCATCGTGGCCTCGGAGGCCGGGTCATAAAAATCACTCCACTGATGTACTTACAGCCAAGTTCTAACGGTAAAAGCCGAGTTAAACCTCCGGATTCTCAGCTCGATGGGCCTTGACTCGTGCTGCAAGTTCATCTAGCGACTCATCAAGCTGCGCGTAGTCACCATTCTCAAATTCCAAGAACGTCAAATTGTAGGTTTTTTCCGTGGCCTTTTTTAGCGCAGGATGGGTTCCTGAACCGGTCACGAAATAATGCGTACGGGAAGATGCTGCTGCAATGTTCACATTTTCAAGCGCGATTTGGATGTCCGGATCGGCTAGGCTGTAGCCAAGAAAAAGGATTGTATGCGTCAAAAACAATGCATCAATTGTTCTAAAAAACTGCGGTGAGTTTTGCTTGGCGGAAAAAAATCCAGATCGTGTCAATACCATTGTTTCTGGATTGGTTATACATCCGTGCGCCTTGATGACGCATCGTA
>CALRYR010000036.1:0-15086 GCA_943372425.1 Variovorax sp. YR752
CCGTGTCGGCCTTGCTGACGCTGGCCACGCTGTGGCTCATGCCGCGGCTCGGCGCCTTCACCTCCGCCTACCCCGACATCGAGGTGCGGGTGGCCACGTCGATCGCGCCGGTCGACCTGCGCGGCAGCGACGTCGACATCGCGCTGCGCGTCGGCAAGCTGCCGGGCCGGCACTACGGGCGCGACCAGCCGGGCATCGACCTGGTCATGACCGACCGCTGGGACGGCATCGAGGCCGACCTGCTGTTCGACGACACGCTGGTGCCCGTCATCGCCAGCAAGCTGCTCAAGCAAGGCGCGGCGATCCAGTCCGCCGACGACCTGCTGAAGTACACGCTGATCCACACGGCGAGCCGTCAGAACGCATGGCGCGACTGGCTGATGGCCCTCGGCGTGCCCTACCGCAGCCGCAAGCGTTCGGCGGAGTACGGCCACTTCTTCATGGCCTTGCAGGCCGCGCGCGAATGCAAGGGCATCGCCATCGTGCCGCGCAAGCTGTTCGAGATGTACAGCGAGCAATCGTCCGAACTCGTGGTGCCCTTCGAGGCCGATGTGCCGAGCGCCGGCGAGTACTACATGCTGACCCACGAGTCGCGCGCCGACGACCCGGCGGTGCGCAAGTTCCGCAAGTGGGCGTTGCTCATGGCGGACGCGGACCGCGACAGCGTGAAGAGCGCGAAGACACCGAAGCCGTCGCGCAAAGGCTGAGCGCATGCATCAGTTCGGCCAATGCGGCGGGCAGAAATGCTCGTTTGTCGCGCGCCCCGTGCGTTCCTAAGATTTCCCTCACCGCATCACAAGAAAGAAGACATGTCCGCTTCCCGCACTCCTCTCCGCGTCGGCATCGCCGGCCTCGGCGCCGTCGGCAAGAAGATCGCACAGGCGCTCGACGACGGCGGCATCCCCGGCATGACGCTGTCGGCCATCGCGGTGCGCGACGAGGCGCGTGCCAAGGCTTCGCTGTCGCTGCGCGCGATGCCACGCTTCACCGACATCGACCACCTGGCGGAACATTGCGACATCGTCGTCGAGTGCGCCCCCGGCGCGCTGCTGGGGCGCATCGCCACGCCGGTGCTGAAGGCGGGCAAGACCATGGTGGTGCTCAGTGCCGGCGCACTGCTGTCGAACATGGATCTGGTCGACATCGCACGCGAGCACGGCGGCACGATCGTCGTGCCGACCGGCGCGCTGCTGGGGCTCGACGCGGTGTGCGCTGCGGCCGAAGGCACCATCGAATCGGTGCGCATGGTCACGCGCAAGCCGGTGCGCGGCCTGGTGGGCGCGCCCTACCTGGTCGAGCACAACATCGTGATCGACGACATCACCGAGCCGCTGCGCATCTTCAGCGGCTCGCCGCGCGAAGCGGCGGTGGGCTTCGCAGCCAATCTCAACGTGGCGGTCGCGCTCTCGCTTGCCGGCATCGGGCCGGACCGCACCGTGCTCGAGGTGTGGGCCGATCCGGGCATCGACCGCAACACGCACCGCATCGAGGTGGTGTCCGACTCGGCATCCTTCTCGATGGAGATCCGCAACATCCCGACCGAGAACCCGAAGACCGGGCGCATCACCGCCCTGAGCGTGATCGCCGCGCTGCGCAAGATGACGGCGCCGCTGCGCGTCGGTACTTGAAACGGATCAGGCCTTCGACGGCTTGCGCAGCGCATCGCGCAGGCCGCCCACGATGCCGGCCTGCGCCGGGCGTGCGCGGGTGACCATGCCAATCTCGCGGTGGAAGGTGGCGTCGCCCAGCGTGACGACCCGCACGCCCTCGGGCACGCGCCAGTTGGCGCGCACGCGCGGCAGCAGGGCGGCGCCCATGCCCAGGCCGACCAGCTGCACGATGCCTTCGAGTTCGTCCATCTCGACGGCGTCCTGCACCTCGATGGTTTCGCTGCGCAGGAAGCGGTCGACGAGCCGGCCGCCGAAGGACGCGCGGTCGTAGCGCAGGAAGGGCTCGCTGCGCAGGATGCGGCGCCAGTCACGTCCCTTGGTTTGCGGCGGTGCCAGCAGCACGAAGGGTTCCTGCCACAGCGGTTCCCACACGAGTTCGGGCGGCATGCTGAAGGGCGGTCGGATCATCACGGCGGCGTCGAGTTCGCCCGCATCCACCATGCCCAGCAGCGCCAGCGACACGCCCGGCACCACGCGCAGCTGCAGCTGCGGCACGCTGCGCCGCAGCTCGACCAGCGCGGCCGGCAGCCCGCCCGCCTGCACCGAGGCGATGGCGCCGATGCGCAGCGACACCGAGAAGTCCGCCGCGCTGGGCCCGGCGTGCAGCTGATCGGCCATCAGTACCAGCGCTTCGGCGCGTGCCAGCGTGTCGCGGCCGGCCTCGTTGAGCATGGCGGTGCGGCCCGCCCGGTCGAAAAGCGCGAAGCCGAGCGACGCCTCGAGCCGCTGGATCTGCGCGCTCACGGCCGATTGCGTGAGCCCGATGCGTTCGCCGGCGCGCGAGAAGGTGCCGTGGCGCGCCACGGCGATGAAGGTGCGCAGTTCCTTGAGCATCGGTACCGATCAGTGAAAGTGATGAGTCAAAGAAAAATATATCGTTTTTCAGAGTCAGCGAATTTTCCTAGACTTTCCGGTTTCCGTTCCAACCAACACGCCACCATGACCACCGCTGCCGCCACCACGATCCCGCCCTTCCACCTCGCCTTCCCGGTGCACGACCTGTCGGCCGCGCGCGCCTTCTATGGCGAACTGCTCGGCTGCCCCGAGGGCCGCAGCTCACCCGACTGGATCGACTTCAACTTCTACGGCCACCAGATCGTGGCCCACCTCGCGCCCGACGAATGCGTGAACTCGGCGCTGAGTCAGGTCGACGGCCACGGCGTGCCGGTGCGCCACTTCGGCGCCGTGCTGTCGATCCCGCAGTGGGAGGAACTCGCCGCCAAGCTCAAGGCCGTCGGCACCGAGTTCGTCATCGAGCCCTACATCCGCTTCAAGGGCGAACCGGGCGAGCAGGCCACCATGTTCTTCCGCGACCCGTCGGGCAACGCGGTGGAGATCAAGGCCTTCGCGAGCCTCGAGTCGCTGTTCGCGAAATGAGCGGTCACCGCATCGCGCTGTACTGTGCGCAGGCCCAGGCGGCGGCCTGGGCCGATGGCCTGCGCGCGGCGTTGCCCGGCACGCAGATTGACCTGTGGCCTGAGGCGTCACCCGACGCGCGGCATGCGATCGTCTGGACGCCAACACAGGAGTTCATGGACGCGCACCCGGCGCTCGAGCTGATCTTCAACATGGGCGCGGGCGTCGATGCGCTGCTCAAACTGCGTCTGCCGCCCAAGGCGCGCATCGTGCGCATCGAAGACGGCGGCATGGCCGTCCAGATGGCCGACTACGTCTGCCATGCGGTCCTGCGAAATTTCCGCGAGTTCGATGTCTACGACCGCACGGCCGCGGCCGGCCAATGGCTGCAGCGCCCCGACCGTGCGCGCAGCGACTTTCCGGTCGGTGTGATGGGGCTGGGCGTGCTCGGGCAACGCGTGGTGAACGCACTGCGGCAGTTCGACTTTCCGGTGTGTGGTTGGAGCCGCTCGCCGAAGACGATCGACGGTGTGCGCTGCTTCAGCTGCGCCGAACAGTTCGACGACTTCCTGGCGGCAAGCCGCTTTCTCGTGTGCATGGTGCCGCTCACGCCGGACACGCGCGACATCCTGTGCCGCGCCTCGTTGTCGAAACTGCAGCCGGGTGGCTACCTGATCAACGTGGCGCGCGGCGCGCACCTGGTCGAGGACGACCTGCTCGCGCTGCTCGACAGCGGTCACCTGTCGGGCGCGATGCTCGACGTGACGCGCACCGAACCGCTGCCGCCAGAGCACCCGTTCTGGTCGCACCCGAAAGTGACGATCACGCCGCACATCTCGGCGCAGACGGTGCTGTCGGAGTCCATCGCGCAGATGGTTGCGAAGATCCAGGCGGTGCAGCGCGGCGAAGAACCAGCCGGGTTGGTGGACCCGGCGCGCGGCTACTGAGGTCTACCGCCCTCACTTCATTGCCGGCTCGTACAAGGGGTCTCCCTGTTGACAGGGGCATTCATGGGGGCATGCGGGAAGGAAGTCGAGCTGCGCACCAATGACACGCGAACCTTTCTCGGCTTTCCTCTCAGAAGCGTCTGGCGCCACCACATAGCCTCTTTTGGGAAGGTCTATCTCGGCATTGAAACGCAAGTTCTTGCCGAGGATAGTCGCAATGCTGCGACCACGTTCCAGACTCAAACCCTGAGGGTCGTGGTCACGCTCCTGGGGGGTAACCGATGATCCGATGTATATCGCTTCGTGGTTTGGGTACCGTGCGCGCAGTTCGACAATCCAGTTTGCAAGCCTGAAAACTTCGTCTGCAGGCACCGCCGCTGAGTTCTGATCGAAGTAGACACTAAAGACCTTGATGGGGCTGCATGCAAGTGCAGCTGATGGACTCTGCATTGCGAGCGCGAGCGTCAGACTCCAAGATAACCTACGAATTCTTAGCATGGCGCAATTACCCGGAAACCCCAAGAATATAACCAGCGATGCTGTCGGCGTTCAGGCGAGACCTCGTGTCGGCGGCATGCCTTCTGGAGTTCAGTGTTCCATACCAGGTATCGAATGAACCAAAAGTGTCGTGGAAGTGTGTCACCTCATGCACGAGCGTCAAAAGGCGTGAGTCACCGTCAAGAATTTCGCCTGTCTCAAAGTTGGATCTGTTGTCGTGTGTGAAATTGCAGAACTCCAAGGCGATCGCGATGGTGTGCGTGGTCGTGTCGGGTTTGCACACTGCCGCAGCAGCACCGTTGGAACTCGGTAGAACACAGCTTGCCACGCGGCCGCCTTCAATGTAGCGAATGAAATTCTTCGGATCCAACCCCTGAAGGACGCGCACGCAGGCAATCAGCCCGCTTTGCAGATACTCACGGATGTCTTGGTCAGCGACGCCGAACCATGTATTCGCGCGGGCTCGAGCCACCTTGTCCCACTGCTCCAATTCGGGGAGTCGCTTTTTGGTGATGCAGTCAATCGCCATGTCGCGAAGTTTCATCACCCGGGTTGCGAATTCTTTGTTCGTCATATTTGGGCAGATGTTTTCCGTCGACTCGGCCTCGGGCGGGTGCGTGACACTGTCATCGACCACTTTCTTCAATGCCGCCACGTCCTGCAAGGGCTCGGCGGGAACCAACACCGCCAGTGCTGCCAAGCTCGGCTCGGTCCCAACGGCGTACCACGCTCCGTCGTCACACGTTGCTGTGTGCTGAAGTGTGGCAATGAGGGGCTGTGGCATCGGGCAGTGGCAGATCACCACGTCGCCTTCCAGCGCGACTTCCGAGATGTATTGAATTCGCCGTGGTCCTCCCGCTTTCGCGATGATGCCCACGCTGTTGCAACCCTCGCAGTACGCTCGGCCGCCGATCAAGGCGACCTGATGGTCGCCGATGGTCGAGACATACGGCGCCTCATACGGAAGAACACGCCCACCAGGGGATGGCGCATCCCCGACCACCAGAATTTTTCTTTCCATTCGCACGCTCCCAGTCGATGACTGTGGCGTTGTACGCGGCCGTGGTCGCCGACACTGTCAGCCATCGTCAAACGGCAGGCCCTTTGTCACGAATTCGCGTGTTTCGCTGCCTCTTCGACGACCGGCCGATCAGGCCCCGCCCTTCACCTTCAACCGCCACGCGTGCAGCAGGGGCTCCGTGTAGCCGCTCGGCTGCTCGACGCCCTTGAACACCAGGTCCTGCGCAGCTTGGTAGGCGGCGCTGGTCTTGAAGTGCCCGGCCATCGGCTGGTACAGCGCGTCGCCCGCGTTCTGCCCGTCGACCACCGCGGCCATGCGTTCGAAGGTCGCGTTGACCTGATCCTTCGTCACGATGCCGTGCAGCAGCCAGTTGGCGATGTGCTGGCTGCTGATGCGCAGCGTGGCGCGGTCTTCCATCAGGCCGACGTTGTGGATGTCGGGCACCTTGGAGCAGCCGACGCCCTGGTCGATCCATCGCACCACGTAGCCCAGGATGCCCTGCACGTTGTTGTCGAGTTCCTGCTGCTTGTCTTCGTCGCTCCACACCGGCTTCGGCGCCACCGGCACCTGCAGCAGGTCGTTGAGGATGTTGTCGCGCTCCGCGTTGGCGTCGATCTTCTCCAGTTCCTTCTGCACGTCCGCCACGCTGACCTGGTGGTAGTGCAGCGCATGCAGCGTGGCGGCGGTGGGCGAGGGCACCCAGGCGGTGTTGGCACCGGCCTTGGGGTGGCCGATCTTCTGCTTGAGCATGTCGGCCATCAGGTCGGGCATGGCCCACATGCCCTTGCCGATCTGCGCCTTGCCGCGCAGGCCGCATGCGAGGCCGACCAGCACGTTGTTCTTCTCGTAGGCTGCAATCCACGGCGTCGTCTTCATGTCGCCCTTGCGCAGCATCGCGCCGGCCTGCATGGCGGTGTGCATCTCGTCGCCGGTGCGGTCGAGGAAGCCGGTGTTGATGAAGGCCACGCGCGCGGCAGCCTCGGCGATGCAGGCCTTGAGGTTGACGCTGGTGCGGCGTTCCTCGTCCATGATGCCGAGCTTCACCGTGTTGGCGGGCAGGCCGAGCAACTGCTCGACGCGGCCGAACAGCTCGCTCGCGAACGCGACTTCGGCCGGGCCGTGCATCTTCGGCTTCACGATGTAGATGCTGCCGGTGCGCGAGTTGCCCTTGCGCTTCAGGTCGATGGTGGCGATGGTGGTGGTCACCACGGCGTCGAGGATGCCTTCGGGAATCTCCTTGCCGGCGCCGTACAAGATGGCCGGGTTGGTCATCAGGTGGCCCACGTTGCGCAGGAACATGAGCGAGCGGCCGTGCAGCTTCAGCGGCTGGCCGTCGGCGCCGGTGTACTCACGGTCCGGGTTCAGGCCGCGGGTGAAGGTCTTGCCGCCCTTGGCGACCTCTTCGGTGAGCGAGCCTTCGACGATGCCGAGCCAGTTCGAATAGGCGAGCACCTTGTCGGCCGCATCGACCACCGCCACCGAGTCTTCCAGATCGAGGATGGTCGAGAGCGCGGCTTCCATCACCACGTCGCTCACGCCCGCCGGATCGGTCTTGCCGATGGCGGTGCTGCGGTCGATCTGGATGTCGAGATGGATGCCGTGGTGCTTGAGCAGCACCGACGACGGTGCCGCCGCATCGCCCTGGTAGCCGACGAAGGCGGCCGGGTCCTGCAGCGCGGTGTCGCTGCTGTGCAGCGTGACGACCAGTTGGCCGTCCTTCACACGGTAGCCGGTCGCGTCCTTGTGCGAGCCGTTGGCCAGCGGGGCTGCCTGATCGAGCACGTTGCGCGCGAAGGCGATGACCTTGGCGCCGCGCACCGGGTTGTAGCCCTTGCCCTTCTCGGCGCCGTCGGTCTCGGGAATGGCGTCGGTGCCGTAGAGCGCGTCGTACAACGAACCCCAGCGCGCGTTGGCGGCGTTGAGCGCGTAGCGGGCGTTCAGGATCGGCACCACCAGTTGCGGGCCGGCCTGCTGCGCGAGTTCGGCGTCGACGTTGGCGGTGGTCGCCTGCACGTCCTTCGGCTGCGGCAGCAGGTAGCCGATCTTTTCCAGGAAGGCGCGGTAGGCCGGCATGTCGGTGATGGGGCCGGGGTGAGCCCTGTGCCAGCCGTCCATCTCCGCCTGGAGGCGATCGCGCTCGGCCAGCAGCGCGATGTTCTTCGGCGCCAGGTCGCTCACGATGGTGTCGAAGCCCTTCCAGAAGCTGGCGCTGTCGACGCCGGTGGCGGGCAGCACCTTGTCTTCGATGAAGCGGTGGAGTTCGTTGGCGACCTGGAGGCCGTGGACGGTGGTGCGATCGGTCATGGAAACCTCGACGGTGGAACGGTGGGAAGGTGGAAACGAGTCAGCATGCAGTGTGGGGCGCCTCGGGCGCGTGCACAGCGGTTCGCTTGTCTGCTACTTTATTGCATCCCTGGGAAAAGATTAATCCGTCGAAAATCCATTGATTGATGACTGAAGTGTGGGTAATCGTCGGCGATGCTTCGAGACTGCATGACGACAATCGCACCGGGATCGACATCGAGCCATCGTCTGCCTGCCCAAAGGATCCGCCAACGAAATGAAGCATGTCTGAGCCCGCCCCGCCCTGCACGGGCATCCGCGTCATCGAATTCATCCACATCGTCATGGCCCCGACCTGCGGCATGCTGCTGGGCGAGCACACCGCGGCGCTGAAGGCCGCCAACTCGATCGCCTGAGCGCAGACACGATTCCGATGGACCGCCTCACCCAACTCGAATCCTTCGTCTCGGTCGCCACCCGGGGCAGCCTGACGGCCGCGGCCAAGGCCGAAGGGGTGGCGCCGGCGGTCATCGGCCGGCGCATCGATGCGCTGGAGGAGCGGCTGGGCGTGAAGCTGCTGCTGCGCACCACGCGGCGCCTCACGCTCACCCACGAGGGCAGCGCGTTTCTGGAGGACTGCCAGCGGCTGCTGGTCGAATTCGCCAATGCCGAGGCCAGTGTGAGCGCTGGCGGCGTCAAGGCCAGCGGCCACCTGCGGGTGACGGCGCCGGCGGGCTTCGGGCGCCGCCATGTCGCGCCGCTGGTGCCGCGCTTCCATGCGCTGCACCCGGAAGTGACGATCTCGTTGAACCTGAGCGATCGGGTGGTCGACGTCGCCGGCGAGAGCTTCGACTGCGCGGTGCGGGTCGGTGACCTGCCCGACTCGTCGCTGGTGAGCCTGCGCCTGGCCGACAACCGGCGCCGCTGCGTCGCGACGCCGGCCTTCCTGCGCCGCCACGGCACACCGCGCCATCCGTCCGACCTGGCGCGCTTCGCCTGTCTCACGCTGTCGAGCGACGCGTCGCAGACGCGCGGCTGGGCGTTTCGCGTTCCGTCGACCAGCGGCGAGCCGGAGACCATCCACCTCAAGCCCACCGGCCCGCTGGATTGCTCCGACGGCCAGGTGCTGCACGACTGGTGCCTGGCTGGCCACGGCATCGCCTGGCGCAGCGGCTGGGAGATCGAGGCCGAGGTCGAGGCCGGCCTGCTGGTGCCGGTGCTCGACGACTTCGCGGCGCCGCCGAACGGCATCTACGCCGTGTTTCCGCAGCGCAAACACATGGCCTTGCGGGTGCGGCTGTGGCTGGACTTTCTCAAGGCCGAGTACGGGCGTCCGGACTTCTGGAGCGGCACAATGGCGGCCGCCCACACGGACACCACGACCCCCACGGAAAAGACACGATGACCTTCGAAGCCATCCTCGCCTACCTGCACCTGCTGGCCATCCTCACGATGGTCGTCTTCATTTCCAGCGAAGCCGCCCTGTGCCGTGTGCAGTGGCTCAACGCCGCCGTGGTGGAGCGGCTCGCCAAGGTCGATCGGGTCTACGGCATCGCTGCGATCATGGTGCTGGCGACCGGCGTGGCGCGCACCGTCTGGGGCGTGAAGGGCACGTCCTGGTACTGGACCAACCCGCTGCTGCACGTGAAGCTCACGCTCTTCATCATCGTGGGCTTGATCTCGATCTTCCCGACCATGACCTACTTCCGCTGGCGCAAGGCGCTGCGCTCGACAGGCGCTCTGCCGGCGGAAGCGGACATCCTGAAGACCCGCAAGCTGGTGATGGTGCAGGCGCACCTGATCGCACTGATCCCGCTGGTCGCGGTCTTCCTCGCGCGCGGCTTCGGCAAATAGAAAGAGCAAACCCCGCGCGTGCGGGGCTCGTCTTTTCCAGAAACACCGCGGAACCGGCTTCGCCGGGCCGCAGGTGTTGCCCCCTGAAAGGGGGAGGGCGCTGCCACACGAAGTGGGCAAGCCTTCGGGGGTCAGGCCTTATTACTGAGGCAGGTTTTCATGAAGGCTTTACGCGCATCGCCGGCCAGCGCCTTGGTCTTGGCGTCGGCGTTGCACATCTTCATCTTGTCCTGCTGGGTCATCTTGGCGCCGCCGTCGGCCGACAGGCAGCCCTTCATGAAGGCCTTGCGGTCGTCGCCCTTCTTGTCGCCGGCGTCCTTGTTGCAGGTGGACATCTTGCTTTGCTGGGCGGTCGGCGCCTTGGCCGGGGCGGCGCCCTTGTCCTGGGCCTGCGCGGCGCCGAAGGACAGGCAGGCGCCCAGTGCGATCAGGGAAAGGATGTTCTTCATGGTGTGGTTCCTCGGAGGTTGATCGGGTGACAGCAACCCGGCGACGGCCGGGCCCGATCATGCTAACGGCCGATCCTGCATCGCGGATGACCGGACGGCCGGCTGTCCGGGTTCGCCCCGGTAAAATCCCGCGATGCTATTGGTCAAACAGGAGCTGCTCGCGGCGCTCGCGAACACGCTCGAATCCTTCTCGCCCGGCGCCGGCGCCCGGGCCGCCTTCGAATCGCCCAAGGTGGCGGCGCATGGCGATTTCGCCAGCACAGCCGCCATGCAATTGGCCAAACCCCTCGGCCGCAAGCCGCGCGAACTGGCCGAGCAACTGAGCGCCACGCTCTTCGCGACCCCGGCTTTCGCGCAGTGGGTCGAGGCGATCGAGATCGCCGGCCCCGGCTTCCTGAACATCCGACTGAAGACGAGCGCCAAGCAGCAGGTCGTGCGCGAGGTGCTGGCCGCCGGCGACACTTTCGGCCGCCAGCCGGCACGTGGCGACAAGGTGCTGGTCGAGTTCGTCTCCGCCAATCCGACCGGCCCGCTGCACGTCGGCCACGGCCGCCAGGCCGCGCTGGGCGACGCCATCTGCAACCTGCTGGCCGCCCAGGGCGCGGACGTCTACCGCGAGTTCTATTACAACGATGCCGGCGTGCAGATCCAGACGCTGGCCAGCAGCACGCAGCTGCGCCTGCAGGGCTTCAAGCCGGGCGACGCCGAGTGGCCGAGCGGCGAGAAGGCGGCGGCGTACAACGGCGACTACATCGCCGACATTGCGGAAGACTTCAAGGCGAAGAAGACCGTCAGCGCCGACGACCGCGAGTACACCGCCAGCGGCGACGTGGACGACATCGACTCGATCCGCCAGTTCGCCGTGGCCTACCTGCGCCGCGAGCAGGACCTGGACCTGAAGGCGTTCCAGGTCAAGTTCGACAACTACTACCTGGAGTCGAGCCTCTACACCAGCGGCCGCGTGGCCGCGACGGTGCAGAAGCTGGTCGACGCCGGCAAGACCTACGAGCAGGACGGCGCGCTGTGGCTCAAGTCAACCGACTACGGCGACGACAAGGACCGCGTCATGCGCAAGCAGGACGGCACGTACACCTACTTCGTGCCCGACGTGGCGTACCACATCGCCAAGTGGGAGCGCGGCTTCCACACCGTCGTGAACATCCAGGGCACCGACCACCACGGCACCATCGCCCGCGTACGCGCCGGCCTGCAGGCGGCCGGCGTCGGCATCCCGGCCGGCTACCCCGACTACGTGCTCCACACCATGGTGCGGGTGGTCAAGGGTGGCGAAGAGGTGAAGATCAGCAAGCGTGCCGGCAGCTACGTCACGTTGCGCGACCTGATCGAATGGACCAGCACCGACGCGGTCCGCTTCTTCCTGCTCTCCCGCAAGCCCGATACCGAATACACCTTCGACGTCGACCTGGCGGTCGCGAAGAACAACGACAACCCGGTCTACTACGTGCAGTACGCGCATGCGCGGATTTGCTCGGTGCTGACGGCCTGGGGCGGCGACGAGGCCGCGCTGAAGGCGGTCGACCTGTCGGCGCTCGAGAGCCCGGCGGCCCAGGCGCTGATGCTCATGCTGGCGAAGTACCCCGAAATGCTCACGGCCGCCGCCAAGGATTTCGCGCCGCACGACGTGACCTTCTACCTGCGCGAGCTGGCCGCCAGCTACCACAGCTACTACGACGCCGAGCGCATCCTGGTCGACGACGACAAGGTCAAGCTGGCCCGGCTGGCGCTGGTCGCTGCCACCGCGCAGGTGCTGCACAATGGCCTCGCGATCCTCGGCGTGAGCGCGCCGCGCAAGATGTGATGACCCCTTTTTCCTCACCATGAAAACAAGACAACGCGGCAACACGGTCATCGGCCTGATCATCGGCATCGTCCTGGGCCTGGGCGTGGCGCTCGGCATTGCGGTCTACGTCACCAAGGTGCCGATTCCGTTCATGACCAAGACCCAGCGCGGCGGCGCCGAGCAGGACGAGGCCGAAGCCCGCAAGAACCGGGACTGGAACCCCAACGCCCCGCTCGCCGGCAAGCCGCCGGCGCGCACCGTGCCCGAGCAGCCCGCCTCGGTCGGCCCGCTGGTCCCGGCGGCACCTTCCACTGGCCCGGTGCCGGCTGTGGTCGCGCCCGATGCGCGCAGCGCCGCCGCATCGGCCGCCCGCGCCCGCCCCGACACCAGTGCGCCGGCCGCCTCGTCCGACCCGCTGGGCGATCTGGCCCGCGCCCGCGCCGGCACCGCCGCCCCGGCCACCACCACGGCCGCGGCCGACGGCGTCGATCCCTTCGTTTACTTCGTGCAGGCCGGCGCCTTCCGCAGCACCGACGACGCCGAGGCGCAGCGCGCCAAGCTGTCGCTGATGGGCGTCGAAGCCCGCGTCACCGAGCGCGAGCAGGCCGGTCGCACCGTCTACCGCGTGCGCGCGGGGCCCTTCAGCAAGAAGGACGACGCCGAGCGCCTGAAGTCGCGGCTCGACAGCGGCGGGCTCGAATCCAACCTCGTGCGCGTCCAGCGCTGAACCGGCGCCCCAGGCGTCCACCCCTTGGCTTGCGGGAACTCCGCAGCCGCTGCCCGGCTCTGTCAGCCGCACAGGAGAACCTTTGATGACCATGAACCGCCGTGATTTTTCGCTGACCGCCGCCTCGATCGGGCTGCTCCCTCTTGCCGCCACCGGCGTGCATGCCCAGTCCAAGCCGCCGAAGGCCGGCACCGACTACATCGTGCTGGGCAAGCGCGCACCGGTCGACACGCCTGCGGGCAAGGTCGAAGTGGTGGAGTTCTTCTCGTACAACTGCCCGCATTGCGCCGCCTTCGAGCCGCGGCTGGAGACGTGGATCAAGACGCTGCCGGCCGATGTGGTGTTCAAGCGCATCCCGGTGCCCTTCGTGGGCAACGACACCGAGGTGAAGCAGCGGCTTTACTACACGCTGGAAGCCATGGGCAAGGTCGACGCCTTCCAGATGAAGTTGTTCCAGGCCATCCACCAGCAGCGCCAGCCGCTGTTCGGCGACGCCGCGATCCTGGCCTGGGCCGAGAAGCAGCCCGACCTGGACGGCAAGAAGTTCGCCGACGTGTTCAAGTCGTTCTCGGTGGCCGGCAAGGCCAAGCGCGCCACCCAGCTGACCAGCGACTACCAGGTGGCCGGCGTGCCGGCGCTGGGCGTGGCGGGCCGCTGGTACGTGGACGGCGACACGGCCGGTTCGCTCGACCGCGCGCTGGAAGTGGTCGGCCTGTTGGTCGCCGAAGCCCGCAAGGGTTGAAGTCCGAAGGGCAGGCGACCGTTTGCCACGGTCGCTTCACAAATGTCAAAAGCCCGCCTTGGCGGGCTTTTTCGTCCGAGCGACCGGATGCACTGATCCGGCGCATACAATCGTCGAGCAAGTTTCGTGCCTTTATGACACTTCGACCCCACACTCCCCTCTCCTCCCTCCTGCGCGCCGGCTTCGCCGCGCTGCTGCTCGTCGTGGCCACCGTTCCGGCGCTGGCCGAGAAGGCCGACCGCACCAAGCCCATGAACATCGAGGCCGATGCCATGCGCTACGACGACCTGAAGCAGACCAGCGTCTTCACCGGCAACGTGGTCGTGACCAAGGGCACCATCATCATCCGCGGCGCGCGCATCGACGTGCGCCAGGATCCGGAGGGCTACCAGTACGGGGTGGTCACCGCGGCGCCGGGCAAGCTGGCTTACTACAAGCAGAAGCGCGACTCCGGCGTCGATGAGTGGACCGAGGGCGAGTCGGAGGTCATCGAATACGACAGCCGCGCCGACAACGTCAAGTTCATCCGCCGCGCGATCATGCGTCGGCTGATCGGCGCCAAGGTCAACGATGAGACCACCGGTGCGCTGATCGTCTACGACCAGAGCAACGACACCTTCACCGTCAACGGCGCACCGCTGCCGCCGGGCGCCAGCGTGGCGACCGGCGACAAGGGCAGCCGTGTGCGCGCCATCCTGACGCCCAAGGCGGACGCCTCCCAGCCGGCCACACCCGCCGCGCCGGCATCGGCACCCGGCCGGGGCCTGCGTCCCAGCACCACGCTCGGCGGAGAAGCGCGCCCGTGAACGACAGCGTGGACATCGCGACGCAGGCCGCCCCCGTTGGTGCCAATGCCGTAGAGGGCAGCCGGCTCCAGGTGCGCGGGCTGCAGAAGCGCTACGGCAGCCGGCAGGTCGTCAAGAACGTCTCCCTCGACGTGCAGAAGGGCGAAGTCGTCGGCCTGCTCGGGCCCAACGGCGCCGGCAAGACGACCTCGTTCTACATGATCGTCGGCCTGGTGCGGGCCGACGCCGGCGAGATCAGCATCGACGGCGAGCCGATCGCGCACATGCCGATCCACCGCCGCGCCCGCATGGGCCTGAGCTACCTGCCGCAGGAGGCGTCGATCTTCCGCAAGCTCAGCGTGCAGGAGAACGTGCGTGCGGTGCTCGAGCTCCAGCGCGAGCCCGACGCCAACGGCAAGCTCGTGCCGCTGTCGAAGAAGCGGACCGATGATCGCTTGAACGAGCTGCTGTCCGACCTGCGCGTCGAGCATCTGCGCGATTCGCCGGCGCTGGCGCTGTCGGGCGGCGAGCGCCGCCGCGTCGAGATCGCCCGCGCCCTGGCCACGCAGCCGCGGTTCATCCTGCTGGACGAGCCCTTCGCCGGCATCGACCCGATCGCCGTGATCGAGATTCAGCGCATCGTCAGCTTCCTGAAGAGCCGCGGCATCGGCGTGCTCATCACCGACCACAACGTGCGCGAGACGCTCGGCATCTGCGATCACGCATTCATCATCAGCGACGGGCAGGTGCTGGCACAAGGCACGCCTTCGGAGATCGTCGACAACGCCGAGGTACGCCGCGTGTACCTGGGCGAACACTTCCGCATGTAGGGGAGGACGGAACTCTCCATGAAGCAGGGCCTATCGCTGCGCGTTTCGCAGCATCACGCGATCACGCCCCAGCTGCAGCAGTCGATCCGGCTGCTGCAGCTGTCCACGCTCGACCTGAGCCAG
>CALRYR010000037.1:0-14772 GCA_943372425.1 Variovorax sp. YR752
CTTCGTGCAGCTCGTCAAGCACCCGGGTCACCACGAAACGCGTGACCTGCCCGATGAAGCCTTCGTTCTCCGCCGTAGCGATGAAGGCGTCCGGGCTGACCGGCTTGCCGGTCGGATCGGTCCACCGCAGCAACGCCTCCGCGCCGACCTGGCGGCGGTCGGACAGCCGCACGATCGGCTGGTAGACCATCTTGAGCTGGCCGGTGCGCATCGCGACCTGCAGTTGCTTGCCGAGCGAACGGGAACGCCCGATGACCACGCTCGCCGCGAAGCCGCCGCTCAGGCCGATCAACAGGCCGAACATGCCGAATTCGAGGATCACCGGAGAGTGGAAGATCGACATCGGGTCGCGCAGGGCGGCCACGATGCAGTTGTCGTAGCGCTTCGAACAGCGCACCTCGAAACGGCGGCCGTCCAGGTGCAGCGTCTTGCCTTCCGTCAGTTCGACCCCGTCAAGCGTCTTCACGGTGCCCACGGCGCGCAGCACCTGCAGCGGCGGTTGCCGTCCGGCCACCACCAGGTAGTCGAGCCGTGGGTCGATCGCCTCTGTGTAGGCGTGTCCGTCGAGGCTGACGGCGGCGTCGCCGCGCACCACCATCATGGCGGTCGCACCGGGCACGCCGATCTGCGGCCCATTGAAGCTCACACTCACGCCGCTGATGTTCGGCACGTCGGGCGCCGGCACCGGTAGCGGCGGCTCGATGCTGCCGATCGTGGAACTGCAGAAGGCCTCGCCATTGCGCAACCGGCTGGTGCTCTTGAGATGGCGCGAGGTCAGCACGATGCGGCGCAGTCGCGACACCTCGGCCTCGGAGCAGGTGGCGTTGCCGGTGCGATCGATCTCTGCCAGTGCAGCGATCGCTTCGGCGCTGACCTGGTCCGCCCGGGCGATGTAGGCGTCGGCCATCTCGGCGACGTCGGCCTGCTGCTGCCGCCGCACCGTCCAGTCCCCGATCACGAGCGCGAGCCCGATGGCGAACAATGCGCCGCACCCCATCGAAATCACGGTGCGTGCCAGCGGCTTCCGAATCATGGGCGGCATGGCGGGCTGGCAGGTTTCCCGGCGGCTCGGCGCTGGCGTGGGGAAACGGGGGAGGGACGCATGGTGCAGCAGGTGTTGTGGCGATGAATGCGCCGTATGCCGATCATCGTCGCGCAGGGGCCGATTCTGAACGATGCCCGCAGGCGGTACTTCTCTACCACGCACTTTCTTTTAACGCTGTCTCCGTAAAGCCGCATATGTAAGGCCGTGTATCGTTATATGTATCCAAACGCTTCAGAAAAATGATGAATATTCAGTAGTGCGGCGGCAGTTCATCCCGCAGATGGCGAGCGCCGCCGCCCTCGGGCATCTGCTGGCGAAGCTGCGTCAGTTGCTGGATCAGCCGGTCGATCTGTTCCTGCTGGCGGTAGACCGTCATGTTGAGCCGGTCGAGCAGGTCGTCGGTGAAGCTGGCCTTGACCTCGAGGTCCTCGATGCGGCGTTCGAGCGCGTGGGTGTGTTCCATGCCCCTATTGGACAGGACGATTTGTCCCATCGCTTCGTCGCATCCAGCGCCTACACTCGCCGCCCATGCGCCGCTGGCTCGCCATCTTCCTGCTGACCCTGCTGCCGCTCCAGTTCAGCTGGGCGGCCGCGGCCGGCTATTGCGCGCACGAAAGTCGCGTGCAGGGCTTCCACCTGGGCCACCACCAGCACGAGCATGCGCAGGGCGACGCCACGGCGGATGCCGCCACCAGCCCGTCCGCCGACGACGACAGCCGCGTCGGCGCGAACCTCCACCCCGATTGCGGCCAGTGCCATGGCCTGGGCGTCGGCCTGCCGATGCCGCTGACCGCCATGGCCGGGCCAGTTGCCATCCGCGACCCGGCGCCGTCCACGGCCGCGGCCCGATTGCTGCGCGCCACCACGCCACCCGACCGCCCGCAGTGGCCGCCCCTCGCCTGATCGGCGAGGCGGACCGGCCCTTCACCCCCCGTTCCCGTCCGCGCGACGGCGCGCCCTCGATGACCGAGGGCGGCTGACGCGCCGCAGCGCGATCGTTTTCGGTCGCTGCCCTCGCCGATCTCCCCGTGGCTTGTTCCATCAACGGAGATCCGGATGCACCGACAGATATCACGACGTTCGATTCGCGTTCGCGCCCTGGGCGCGGCGCTGTTTTTCATGGGGGGCGCGGGCCTGGCGGGCGCGCAGGCTTCCGCAGGCCAGGGCCCATTGCGGCAGGCCTTCGAAGCGGCCTGGGCGCGCCAGCCCGAAGCGGCGACGCTGCAGCTGCGCCGCGATGCCGCCGCGGCGCAGGGCCGTGCTGCGCAGGCCTGGACACCCGACGCGCCCGCGCTGGAGCTGTCGAACCGCTCCGACCGCTGGCATGACAACCAGGGCGTGCGGGAGCTGGAGGCCGGCGTCACCGTGCCGCTGTGGCTGCCCGGCGAGCGCGACCGCAGCGGCGCGCTCGCCGATGCCGGTGCGCGCGCGGTCGAGAGCCGCACCGACGCCGCGCGGCTGCGCGTCGCCGAGGCGCTGCGCGAGGCGCACTGGGCTTGGCAGCGCAGCGCGGTCGACGTCGCGGTGGCGCGTGACCAGCAGAGCGCTGCGCGCCGCCTGGCCGACGACGTCGCGCGGCGCCTGAAGGCCGGCGACCTCGCGCGATCCGACCAGCACCAGGCCGACGGCGCGCTCGCTGCCGCCGACGCCGCCCTGGCGCAGGCGCTGGCCGCGCGCACGCTGGCCGAGCAACGCTGGCGCGCGGTCGTGGGCCCGGCGTTCATGGCTCCGATGCCGGACGCCGCCCCCGCGATGGAGCCCGAGCCGGTGGCGCCATCGACCGACGCCCACCCCGCCCTGCGCGACCTGCAGGACCGCGCCGCCGTGGCCGACCGCGCCGCAGCGCTTGCGGCCCTGCGCACGCGTGCCAATCCCGAGCTGCTGCTCGCGACCACGCGCGAACGCGACGGCCGCGGCGAGCCGACGCTGCGCACCCTCACGTTCGGCATCCGCATCCCCTTCGGTGCGGGCGACCGGCAGGCGGCCGTGGCCGCCACCGCGCGCGCCGAGGCGACCGAGCTGGATGTCGAACGCGCACTGGCGGCCGACCGCCTCGTCGGCGAGGCCAATGCGGCACGCGCCCAGGTCGAGGCGGCGAAGGTGCAGCTCACCGCGGCCGAGCGTCGTGCGCAGCTCGCCGCCGAGTCGCGCGGCTTCTTCGACCGGTCCTTCCGCCTCGGCGAAACCGACCTGCCGACGCGCCTTCGCATCGAGTCCGAAGCCGCCGAGGCGCAACGCCAGGCGGCCCGCAGCCGCATCGACCTGGCGGCCGCCATCTCGCACTGGCGCCAGGCGCTGGGCCTGCTGCCCGAATGACCGCCTCCTACTTTTCGAAAGCATCGACATGATTTCCCGATACCTTCTCGCCATGCTCTGCGCGGCACTCCTGCCGCTGGCCGGCACCCCTGCGCACGCCGACGCCGGCCACGACCACGGCGACGCGCCTGCCGCATCCACCGGCCCAGCGCTGCCGCGCTTCACCGCGGTCTCCGACACCTTCGAACTCGTCGGCGTGCTCGACGGGAAATTGCTCACGCTGTACCTCGACCGCTTCGCCGACAACAGCCCGGTGCCGAAGGCGACGCTCGAACTCGACATCGGCGGAACGACTGTCAAGGCCGAGCCGCACGGCGAAGGCCTCTTCGAGGTCCAGCTGGCCGACGTGCCCGCGCCGGGCGTGCTGCCCATCACCGCCACGGTGGTCGCCGGCAGCGAGACCGACCTGCTGGCCGGCGAACTGGACATCCATGCCGATGCGCACGAAGACGCCGCGGCGCCGCGCAACTGGCGCCGCATCGTCGGCTTCGGGATGGGTGGCCTCGCGGCTGTGGCTGTGCTGATCGCGCTGGCCCGTCGCGCACGCACATCGCGCACGCCGCAAGTGGGAGGTGCCGCATGAGCGCCGCACGCATCCTCATTGCCGTCGCCCTGAGCGCGGCGCTGGCCATCACCGCCCACGCCGACGAAGGCCACAGCCACGGTGAAGCACCCGCCGCCGCCAATGCCAACGGCCCGCAGCGCCTGCCCGACGGCAGCGTGTTCCTGCCGAAGCCGGCGCAGCGCCAACTCACGGTGCGCACCGTCGTCGCCGAGTCCGCCGAACTGCCCCGCACCACCGAACTGGCCGGCAAGGTGCTGATGGACCCGAACGCCGGCGGCAAGGTGCAGGCGCTGGTGGCAGGCCGCGTCGAACCCGGCCCGCGCGGCCTGCCCGAACCCGGGCAGACGGTGCGCAAGGGCGAAGTGCTGGCGTACGTTGTCGCGTCCGCCGCACCGGTCGAACGCTCGAACCAGGCCGCACAACTGGCCGAGCTGCGCGCCGCCAAGGCGCTGGCCGACCGGCGCGTCGCGCGGCTGCGCGAGCTGGCCGACACGGTGCCGCGCAAGGACATCGAAGCCGCCGAGAGCGAGGCTGCGAGCTTGCAGCAGCGCGCGGCGGCCATCGGGGCCGGCCTGTCGCACCGTGACGCGCTGGTTGCGCCGGTGTCGGGCGTCATCGCCTCGGCCAGTGTTGTCGCAGGCCAGGTGGTCGACGCACGCGAGCTGCTGTTCGAGGTCATCGACCCGACCCGACTGCGCGTCGAGGCGCTGGCCTTCGATGCGGCCATCGGTGCCGACATCGCCGATGCCACCATCGCGGTCGGCGACGTGCGCGTGCCGCTGGCCTTCGTCGGCGCGGCGCGCAGCCTGCGCGAACAGGCGCTGCCGCTGCAGTTCCGCGCGGAAGGCGCGGCGCTCGCGCGGCTGGCCGTCGGCCAGTCGGTGCAGGTCTTCGTGCGCAGCAAGCAGACGATCACGGGTATCGCCGTGCCGAGCGCGGCGCTGATGCGCAACCCGGCCAACCAGACCATCGTGTGGGTGAAGACCGAGGCCGAACGCTTCGTGCCGCGCACTGTGACCACCGCGCCGCTCGACGGCGTGCGCGTGGCCGTCACGTCCGGCTTGCAGGCGGGGGACCGCGTGGCGACGCAGGGCGCCACGCTCATCAACCAGCTCCGCTGAAGGCCGCACGATGTTCAAGTGGCTACTCGACTTCAGCCTTGGCAACCGGCTGCTGGTGCTCATCGCCGGCGTGGTGCTGATGGGCTATGGCGCCTTCACGCTGTCACGCATGCCGGTGGACGTGTTCCCCGACCTCAACAAACCCACCGTGACCATCGTCACCGAAGCCGGCGGCATGGCGCCGGAAGAGGTGGAGCAGCTCATCACGCTGCCGCTCGAAACCACGATGAACGGGCTGCCCGGCGTGGAGTCGGTGCGCTCGGTCTCGTCGGCGGGGCTGTCCTTCCTCTACGTCACCTTCGACTGGTCGACCGACATCTACCGCGCGCGCCAGCTGGTGGCCGAGCGGCTTGGGTCGATGGAAGAGAGCATGGCCGCCGGCGTCACGCCGCGCATGGGGCCGGTGAGCTCGATCATGGGCGAGATCATGCAGATCGCGATCCCGATCGACACGTCCAAGGTCAGCCCGATGGCGGTGCGCGAATACGCCGACTGGGTGCTGCGGCCGCGTCTCCTGTCGGTGCAGGGCGTCGCGCAGGTGATCCCGATCGGCGGCGAGGTGCGGCAGTTCCAGGTGCAGCCCGACACGGTGCGCATGGGCGACCTCGGCATCACGCACGAGCAGCTGGAGGCCGCGCTGAAAGGCTTCTCGGGCAACACCTCGGGCGGCTTCCTCGAGCTCAACGGGCGCGAATACCTCATCCGCCACCTGGGCCGCACCTCGCGCCTCGACGACCTGAAGAACCTCGCGCTGACGGCCAAGGGCGGCCAGCCGATCCTGCTGCGGCAGATCGCCGAGGTCACCTTCGCCGCGGCCATCAAGCGCGGCGACGCGGGCTTCGAGGGCCAGCCGGCGGTCATCCTCGGCATCCAGAAGCAGCCGACGGCCGACACCATCGCGTTGACGCGGTCGATCGAAGAAGCGCTGGCCGGCCTCAAGGCCTCGCTGCCCGCCGGCATGGAGGCACCGCAGGTCACCTTCCGGCAGGCCAGCTTCATCGAGGCCTCGATCACCACGCTGCAGGGCAAGCTCATCGGCGCGTCGGTCTTCGTCGCGGTGATCCTGTTCTTCTTCCTTGGCACGATCCGGCCGACGGTGATCGCGCTGGTCGCGATTCCCGTGTCGATCTTCATCACCGCACTGGTGTTCCGCTGGTTCGGCCTGTCGATCAACACCATGACGCTCGGCGGCCTGGCCATCGCCATCGGCGGGCTGGTCGACGATGCGGTGGTCGACGTCGAGAACATCCTGCGCCGACTGAAGGAAGACCGCGCCAAGCCGGCCGCGCAGCGCATGAACCTGCTCGCGCTGGTGGCCAAGGCGTCGATGGAGGTGCGCTCGGGCATCCTCTATGCGACGGTGATCATCGTGCTGGTGTTCATCCCGCTGTTCGCGCTGCCGGGGCTGGAGGGCAAGCTCTTCGTGCCGCTGGGCATCGCGTTCATCGTGTCGACGCTGGCCTCGCTGGTGGTGTCGGTCACGGTCACGCCAGTGCTGAGCTACTACCTGCTGCCGAAGATGAAGCGGCTCGAGCATGGCGACACCAAGGTGCTGGCGTGGCTGAAGGCCGGCTACCGCAGTGGCCTGCAATCGGTGCTGGCGCGGCCCAAGGCAGCGCTGGTGGCGGCCGGCGCGGCGGTGCTGGTCGCCGGTGCGGCGGTGCCGTTCTTCCCGACCACCTTCCTGCCGCCCTTCAACGAAGGCACGCTGTTGATCGGCATGCGCCTGAACCCCGGCGTGACGCTGGCCGAGAGCGCGGCGCTCGCGCGCCAGGCCGAGGTGCTGGTCAAGCAGGTGCCCGAGGTGACGCACGTCGGCCGGCGCAGCGGCCGCGCCGAACTCGACGAGCATGCCGAGGGTGTGCATGTGAGCGAGCTCGATGTCGGCCTCAAGCCGACGGCCGAACTCACGCGCTCGATGGAGGAGATCGGCGCCGACATCCGCGCGCGCCTGGCCAACCTGCCGGCCTCCATCGGCGTCGGCCAGCCGATCTCGCACCGCATCGACCACATGCTCTCGGGCGTGCGCTCGCAGATCGCGATCAAGATCTTCGGCGAAGACCTGGACGTGCTGCGCGGCCAAGCCGATGCCTTGCGCGCCAAGCTTGCGGCCATCCCCGGGCTGGCCGACCTGGAGATCGAGAAGCAGGTGCTGGCGCCACAGATCAAGGTGCGCATCGACTACGCCGCCGCGGCGCGCTACGGCGTGCCGGCGCCGCAGGTGCTCGCCACGCTGCAGAGCCTGGTCGAAGGCGAGAAGGTGGCGCAGATCGTCGAGGGCAATCGCCGCTTCGCGCTGGTGGTGCGCCTGCCGGAGACGGCGCGCTCGATCGAAGGCCTCGGCCAGATCCTGATCGACACGCCCACCGGCCGCGTGCCGCTGTCGAAGATCGCCAGCATCGAGGACGGCGACGGCCCCAACCAGATCAGCCGCGACGACGGCAAGCGCCGCATCGTGCTCTCGGCCAACGCGCAGGGCAGGCCGCTGTCCGACGTAGTGGCCGACATCCGCGCGGCCGTGGCGGCGACGCCGCTGCCCGAAGGCTATTTCGTCACGCTCGGCGGCCAGTTCCAGGCGCAGGAAGAGGCGTCGCGCCTGATCGGCGTGCTGTCGCTGGTGTCGCTGGCGCTGATGGCCGTGGTGCTCTACAGCCGCTACCGGTCGATGGTGCTGTCGGCGCTCATCATGGCCAACATCCCGCTGGCGCTGGTCGGCGCGGTGCTCGGCCTGTGGCTGTCGGGCCAGCCGCTGTCGGTGGCGGCGCTGGTCGGCTTCATCACGCTGGCGGGCGTCTCGGTGCGCAACGGCATCCTCAAGGTGAGCCACTACGTCAACCTGATGCGCTACGAGGGCGAGGCCTTCGGCGTGCCGATGATCGTGCGCGGTTCGCTCGAGCGGCTGGCACCGGTGCTGATGACCGCGCTGGTCACCGCCTTCGCGCTGGCACCGCTGCTGTTCGAGCCCGAGCGGCCTGGCACCGAGGTGCTGCACCCGGTGGCCGTGGTGATCTTCTGCGGCCTCATCAGTTCGACGCTGCTCGACACCTTCCTGACGCCCGCGATGTTCTGGCTGTTCGGCCGCAAGGCCGCACAACGGCTGGCCGACGACGACAGCGCCGAAGCGCTATGACCTTTTCTTCTTTCATCTTTCCAAGGAGTCCTTCATGACATTGCGTTCCCTTCTTCTTGCTGCATCCCTTGTCGCCACCACGGGCACGGCCCTCGCGCATGGCGACGAGCATGCCCACACCCCGCTGCACGGCGGCGTGGTGACAGAGGTCAAGGACATGGACTACGAACTCGTCACCAAGCCCGGCGTGGTGCAGCTGTACCTGCGTGACCACGGCAAGCCGGCCGACGTGGCCAAGGCCAGCGCCAAGCTCACGCTGCTGGCCGGCACTGACAAGCAGGACGTCGAGCTCAATCCCGCCGGCGACAGGCTGGAAGCCACCGGCAGCTTCAAGACCGCAGCCGGCACCAAGGCGGTGGTGGTGCTGCGGATCGACGGCAAGGCGGTGTCGACCGCGCGGTTCACGCTGCGGTGATGCTGCCTGCCCCTACACCCGCTCCGTCCGCCCCCGCCCATCCGCCTTCGCCTGATACATCCCGCGGTCCGCCCGGTCGATGGTCTGTTCGATGGCTTCTTCCTTGCGGTGGTCGCTGAGGCCGCCCGAGAAGTTCAGGCGCAGGCCCGGCACGCCGGGGGCGATGGGGGTGTCGGCCAATTGGCGGCGCAGTTGGTCAAGGCTGGCTTCGGGCGTGCGGTCGGGGGTGTGCGGCAGCAGGATCAGGAATTCCTCCCCACCCCAGCGCGCGATGATGTCGCTGTCGTGCAGCACGTCGCGGGCGACGTCGGCGAAGCCCTTCAGCACCTCGTCGCCCACGGCATGGCTCCATGCGTCGTTGATCTGTTTGAAGTGGTCGAGGTCGATCAGCGCGATCGAGAACGCGTCGCCGCCGTGGCGATGCATCTCCGCCTGGTGATGCAGCAGCAGCGTCATGTGGCGCCGGTTCACCAGGCCGGTCAGGTCGTCGTAGGTCGCCAGCCGGCGCATGTGCTCGTGGGCGACGGCGAGTTCTTCTGCACGCTGTTCGAGGAGTAAGTGCGCGCGCTGCCGAGCCTCGTAGTCGCCCGACACCAACTGGATGATCTTGAGGGCGTACAAGAAGAACAGCACGAAGACGGTCGCCAAGGCCCAGTTCGCGAAGCCGCCCTGGAAGGCCAGCACGATGCAGGTGGGGCCGAGCAGCAGCGGTGGGTACCAGCGTGCCAGCGGCGCGTCGATCGCCATGATGGCGCTGGCGCCAGCGGTGAGGCCGACGGTGGCCATCAGCATCGACCAGCGGACTGTGTCGCTCTCGGTCGTGCCAACAACGTACGCGCACAGCCAGCCCCAGTACCCTTGGAAGATCCACGATGCCCAGGCGAAGGTGCGTTGCGCCAGCTTGAAGTCTTGGTCTGCGAAATGTGCGAGTCGCCGTTCCAGCCCGTACCGGACGGCTGCCCCGATGACCAGGCCCAGGGCAGTGATCAGCACGAAGCTTGGGTTCAGCGACGTGTTGCCATGGACATACGCGATCGCCAGCCAGAAAAGCGGGTACAGGAACAACCCGCTGCGAGAGCGCTTTGCGACGTCGAGCAGACGCTGGCGCAGGCAGGCCAGTGGAAGTTCGGCGCCATCGTCGGCGCGTCGTGTGCCCGGCTGGTTCGGGGAAGGCGCAGGCATGGCTATTCCTCGGCGTCGACCGTCGGGGTCGACGCGCGGCGGGTCGCCTGCGAGGCGGCCGGAGACCTGGGCATGCCCAGCCGGTCCGACACCTGGCGCGCGCAACGCACCAGCGCCGTCGCTACGGTGCCGGCCCAGCGCGTGTCGAAGATGCCCGACGGGCCGATCGCGGTCACGGCCAGCACGATGGCGCCGGTGTGGTCGAACACCGGCGCGGCCATGGCGCTGACGCCCGGGATCACCTCGTTCTCCGACCGGCTCGCACCGTGTGCGCGCACCTCGTCGAGCTGCGCCTCGAACTCGCTCCAGGACGGCAGGGGCTGTGCCGGTGGCAGGCCGGCGGCCATGGGTGCGTCGGATTTGCGAAGCTTCTCGCGGCGGCGTTCGTCCTCGAGCATCTTCCGCACCTCGGCGGGTGGCAGGTAGGCCGCGAACAGCCGGCCCGACGCGGTGCGGGTCAGCGAGAACACGGTGCCGTGCCGCAGGCTCACGTGCACGGGCGAGGGCGCCTTGGCGATGTGCACCATGGTCGCGCCGCGGGCGCCCCACACCGCCAGGCCGACGGTCTGGCCGATCTGTTCGGCCAGCGGCGCCATCAGTGGCGTGGCAATGTGCACCGGGTCGGCCTGCTGCAGGCCGATCAACCCCAATTGCAGGGCGAGCGGCCCGAGCCGATAGTGGCCGCTGGCGCCGTCCTGCTCGATGAGCCCGAGCCGGCCGAAGCTGACCATGTAGGGGTGGGCCTTGGCGGCCGTCATGTCGGCGTCGCGCGCCAGGTCCTTCAGCGCCATCGGGCGGCCGTGGTGCACCAGTGCGCGCAGCAGCTGACCACCGACCTCGATGCTCTGGATGCCGCGCTGGGCGGGGCTTTCGCGCCTGGTGACGCTGCTTTTGCTGCTGCTGGCCATCGGTCCCGTCTTTGCGGTGGTGGATCGTGGATGAGAAAGGGATTAGACATGAACCCGCACCCGCATTAGACTCCGTCAATTCGCCAAAAGCGAACGCATTCGGATTAGACGAATTCTCTGATGGAGACAAGACGATGAGCACCACGCCCACCGACACCGCCCTGCGCTACCAGCACGGCTTCGGCAATGAATACGCGACCGAGGCCGTTCCCGGCGCGCTGCCGCAGGGCCGCAACAGCCCGCAGCGCGCGCCCTTCGACCTGTACCCCGAACTGGTCTCGGGCACCGCCTTCACCGCGCCGCGCCACACCAACCGCCGCAGCTGGCTGTATCGCCGCCAGCCCTCGGTGGTGTCGGGCCGCTACCAGCCCTACGCCCAGCCGCTGTGGACGACCGGCGTCGGCCGCGACATGGCCGCATCGCCCGAGCCGTTGCGCTGGCACCCGATCCCGTTCGAGGCCGCCGCTGAGACCACCGACTTCGTCGACGGCATGCACACGCTGGCCGCCAACGGCGATGCCGAGATGCAGACCGGCGTGGCCGCGCACGTGTACCTGGCCGGCCGGTCGATGGAGCGCCGCGCCTTCGTCAACGCCGATGGCGAGATGCTGCTGGTGCCGCAGCAGGGCCGGCTGGTCATCACCACCGAGATGGGCGTGCTCGAGGTGAAGCCTGGCGAGATCGCGCTGCTGCCGCGCGGGGTGGCGTTCAAGGTCGCCTTGCCCGATGGCGTGTCGCGCGGCTACGTCTGCGAGAACTACGGCGCGCAGTTCCGCCTGCCCGAGCTCGGTCCGATCGGCTCCAACGGCCTGGCCAACGCGCGCGACTTCCAGGCGCCCGTGGCGGCCTACGAAGAGATCGAAGGCGGCGAAGGTGTCTACGAGGTCGTCAAGAAATACGGCGGCCGCTTCTGGCGCGCGCCGATGAAACAGTCGCCCTTCAACGTGGTCGCATGGCACGGCAACCTGTCGCCGGTGAAGTACGACACGGTCAACTTCATGACCATCGGCTCGATCAGCTTCGACCACCCGGACCCGTCGATCTTCACCGTGCTCACCTCGCCGAGCGACACGCCCGGCACGGCCAACTGCGACTTCGTGATCTTCCCGCCGCGCTGGCTGGTGATGGAAGACACCTTCCGTCCGCCGTGGTACCACCGCAATGTCATGAGCGAGTTCATGGGCCTGGTGTACGGTCAATACGACGCCAAGCCCGGCGGCTTCAAGCCCGGCGGCGCCAGCCTGCACAACCCGATGGTGCCGCACGGCCCCGACGAGGAAGCCTTCGACAAGGCCAGCCACGCGTCGCTCGTGCCGCAGAAGCTCGACAACACGCTGGCCTTCATGTTCGAGAGCCGCTACCGTTTCGTGCCGACACCCTTCGCCATGCAGAGCCCGGCGCTCGACGACGCCTATGCAGACTGCTGGGCCGGGCTCAAGGACCAGTTCAAGAAGTAAACCCGTTCAAGCAACAAGAAAGACAAGAGACATGCGATTCGATTCGTCCCGCCGCGCCAGCTTCGCCGCGCTCGTCGCTAGCGCCGTCATTGGTTTGCCCTTCGCGACCGCGCAGGCCGCCGACTACCCCACCAAGCCGATCCGCTTCATCGTGCCCTACACCGCGGGTGGCACCACCGATCTGGTGGCGCGCACGGTCGGGCAGAAGGTGTCCGAGAAACTGGGCCAGCCGGTGATCATCGAGAACCGCGGCGGCGCCGGCGGCAACATCGGCATGGACGCGGTGGCCAAGGCCGCACCCGACGGCTACACCATCGGTTTCGGCGCCATCTCGACCAATGCGCTCAACCCGCACATCTACAAGTCGATGGCCTTCGACCCGCGCAAGGACTTCACCGCCATCAGCCTGCTGGGCACCTCGACCATCGTGCTCGAAGTGCCGGCGACATCGCCCATCAAGAGCGTGGCCGACCTGATCGCCGCCGCGAAGAAGGCGCCCGGCCTGCCGTACGCAACGGCCGGTGCCGGCACCTCGATGAATCTGGCCGGCGTGATGTTCGCTCAGATGACGGGCACCGAGCTCACGCACGTCGCGTACAAGGGCAGCGGCCCGGCCATCAACGACATGTTGGGCAACACCGTCGGCGTGATGTTCGACAACCTGCCCGCGTCGCTGCCGCACATCCAGGCCGGCAAGCTGCGCGCGCTGGCGGTGGCTGGCCCGGCGCGTTCGCCGTCGCTGCCCGACGTGCCGACCATCGCCGAGACGGGCTTGAAGGGCTACGCGCTCGACCCGTGGTTCGGCGTGTACGGCCCGGCGAACCTGCCGGCGCCGATCGTCAAGGCGCTCAACGATGCCTTCACCGAAGCGCTCGCGCTGCCCGACGTGAAGGACAAGCTCACGCAGGCCGGCTTCACGCCGCGCGGCTCCTCGGCCGAAGCGCTGGCGAAGCTCACCCAATCCGAATACCAACGCCTCGGCGATGTCGCCAAGAAGGCCGGCATGACCGCCGACTGAAAGAACCCATGACCACACCCGACGCCACCCACACCCCGACGCTGCGCAGCTGGGTCGAATCCGCCAACGTGGCGGGCACCGACTTCCCCATCCAGAACCTGCCCTTCGGCCGCTTCCGGCCGGCCGGCACCGACGAGCCCTTCCGCATCGGCGTGGCCATCGGCGACCAGGTGCTCGACCTGAAGGCCGCGAAGGTGGTCGACCACGCCGACATGAACCTGCTGATGGCCGCCACGCAGGCCGAGCGCGCGGCGCTGCGCACGGCGCTGTCCGAAGGCCTGCAGGAAGGCAGCGCCAAGAAGGGCGAGTGGGAGATCGCGCTGTATGCGCAGGCGGCCGTCGAGATGGCGCTGCCCTGCCGCATCGGCGACTACAGCGACTTCTACACCGGCATCCAGCACGCGACCACCGTCGGCAAGCTGTTCCGCCCCGACCAGCCGCTGTTGCCCAACTACAAGTGGGTGCCCATCGGCTACCACGGTCGCGCATCGTCCATCCGCGTGAGCGGCCAGCGCTTCAAGCGCCCGCAAGGCCAGACCAAGGCACCCGATGCCGAGGTGCCGACCTTCGGTCCGTCGAAGCGGCTCGACTACGAACTCGAGCTGGGCTTCCTCATCGGGCAGGGCAACGAACTGGGTGAGCCCATCGCCATCGCCGATGCCGAGCAGCATCTGTTCGGCGTGACGCTGCTCAACGACTGGTCGGCGCGCGACCTGCAGGCCTGGGAATACCAGCCGCTCGGCCCGTTCCTGTCGAAGAGCTTCGCGTCGACGCTGTCGCCCTGGATCGTCACCATGGAAGCGCTCGCGCCTTTCCGCGCGAAGTTCGAGCGCCCCGCGGGCGACCCGCAGCCGCTGCCCTACCTCGATTCGCCGGCCAACCGCGCCAGCGGCGCCATCGCCATCACGCTCGAGGTCTGGCTGCAGACCGCGAAGATGCGCGAGGCCGGCGAGGCCGCCGTGCGGCTCACGCGCGGCAACACCCTGCAGGCCGCGTACTGGACGCCCGCGCAACTCGTCGCGCACCACACGGTCAACGGCTGCAACCTGCAGCCGGGCGACATGCTCGGTTCGGGCACGCTGTCGGGCCCGACGCCGGACGAAGCCGGCTCGCTGCTGGAGATCACGATGGGTGGCAAGCAGCCGATGACGCTGCCCAACGGTGAGACGCGCGCCTTCCTGGAAGACGGCGACACGCTGACGCTGCGCGGCTACTGCGAGCGCGACGGCGCGGTGCGCATCGGGCTGGGCGAAGTCAGCGGCACGGTGCTGCCGGCCGCCTGAGTTCGGTGCGCGGGGCGCCCCCTCGCAAGACCGCGAATGTCCGAGAGATTCTTCGTTGAAGTTACGTCAGCGTCTCGTAGTACGGCGATGTGGAATTGATCACACATGCCTGCGATGATGTTCACAGGCCGAAGACGGCCGGTTTTCGCAAGGTGGAGAGGCTTCCATAATTGACGCAGATCGGCCCTCACCGTGAGAGGCCGGCATGTCAGGGAGTTGTCATGTCCGTTACCGACGGCGCGCGTTCGCGCGCCTTGAGCGTCCGTTCGCTTGCCATGGCTCGGGTCCGTGGCCAGCCGGCTTGGGGGCCTTGGCGGCGATGCGGTCACCTC
>CALRYR010000038.1:0-14723 GCA_943372425.1 Variovorax sp. YR752
CGGCAACACGGTCGGCCACCTCGACCGCGATGCCGGGCTCGCCGCCGAGCTGGCGGAACACGCTGTGCGCCAGCGCCAAGCCGAGCAAGCCCGTCACCACGCACAGCACGACGCCACCGATCACCAAGGTGTAGAAGGTCGCCGACCCCGTGGATGCCAGTTGCTCCGAGCGAGTGCCCAACAGCACCGATTCGGCGTTCGCGAAGTCCGTGATGCCGGCGCGGAACGCGTCCATCGCGGCCTTGTCCTTGGCAGCGCCGAACTCCGTCAACAACGACTCCAGCGGCGCCTTGCCGGCCGTGACATCCCGGCGCAGCGCCGTCAGCACAGCGGCCACGTCCATGAACTGCTTGTGGTTCGCCATCATCTTGTCGAGACGCCCCTGCTGGGAAGCGTTGTCCGATGTGAGCGACTTGGCCTTGTCGAAGTGGGTGCCGAAGTCTTGCTGCCCCTGCTTGAACGGCGCCAGGAATTTCTCGTCACCACTGGCAACGAAGCCACGCATCCCCGTTTCGATGTTGACCATGCTCAGCAGCATCTTCTCGGACTCGGTCAGCACCTGATACGTGTGCGTATTCCACTTGACCGTCTCGAGCAGCTTGCTCGTGTTGGCAAGCGCGACGCCGAGCAACACGCCGGCAAATACAAGAATGGCTGCGAATGTCAGCACAAGCTTTTTCTTCAAGGTCCATCGGGCAAACATGTCGATACTCCATATCGTTTGTTGGTGGTTTTCCCCGCGCAGCCTGCGGGCTGACGGCGGGAGGAGAGCTTTCGACATGCATTTGCACTCGTCCATGCCTATCGGGCGAGCCGTTGATGAAATGAAGAGCGGGGACGCGGCGCTTTGTGCGGTAGCGCACATTCATTGAACTTGAGCGCGTTGCGGCCACGCCGCCGATCCCAAGAACCCTATCGGCGCGACGCGGGCGGCACCGCCAGCGTGACCAGCCGAGGCGTCACCCGCCCATCGTCGATCAGCAACTCCGCCACCGAGATCGGCAGGCTGAACCGACGCGGCCCCGCGCTGCCGGGGTTGATGAACAGCACGCCATCGCGCTCGACCATCGACGGCTTGTGCGAATGGCCCGAGACGATCACCCGCACATCGGCATCGGCCGGCCCCAGCTGCAGGTCGGCAATGTCGTGCACCACATGCACCGCCACGCCGCCGAGCCGGACGGTGAGCGCCACTGGAATGTCCGCCGCCCACGGCGCCATGTCGTTGTTGCCGCGCACCACGCTCACCGGCGCGATCGCCGCCAACTGCGCCAGGATCTCCGGCCCGCCGATGTCGCCGCCGTGCACGATGTGATCGCTGCGGGCGAGGAAGGCCAGCGCTTCGGGGCGCAGGAGGTTGTGGGTGTCGGAGATGAGGGCGATGCGGGGCATGGGCAATCCTGGTGACGCGCTAATCGAGCGCGCCGTGTGGGGCGAGCTCGTAGTGCGTGCTGCGCCCGCTGGCAGACGACTTCACGAGCACGCCCTTGGCCAGCAGGTCGTTGATGTCGCGCAGCGCCGTATCGGCGGAGCACTTGGCGATGGCGGCCCACTTGCCCGAACTGAGCTTGCCGTCGAAGCCGTCGAGCAGCCGGTTCAGCAGCTTGATCTGCCGCTCGTTGAACGACACACCCGACCAGCGCTGCCAGAACTGCGCCTTGCCCAGCACGGCGCCGACCGTCGCGTCCGCGCCTTCGATGGCGCGCAGCAGACAGCCCAGGAACCAGGCCAGCCAGCGCGTCACATCCATCGTGCCCTTCTGCGTCGCTTCGAGCTGGTCGTAGTAGTCCTTGCGCTCACGCTGGATCTGGCCCGAAAGGCTGTAGAAGCGCTGCGGCGACCGCTCGGCCCGCGCCAGCATCAGGTCGCCCACCGCGCGCGAGATGCGGCCGTTGCCATCATCGAACGGATGCAGCGTGACGAGCCACAGGTGCGCGAGGCCCGCATGCAGCACCGGGTCGCCCGACGACTGCGCGCCGCCTGCGTCTTCGATCCAGTGCAGAAACGTGTGCATCGCAGCTTCCAGTTGCGCTGCCGGCGGCGCCTCGTAGTGCCGCGTGCGCCGACCGATCGGCCCCGACACCACCTGCATCGGCCCACTGGCGTCGTCGCGCCACGCCCCGGTGCGGATGCGGCTCAGCCCGCTGTAGCCGGTCGGGAACAGCGCCGCGTGCCACCCGAACAGACGCTCGGCCGTCAGTGGCGCGGCATGCCGGCCGGTCGCATCGAGCACCATGTCGACCACGCCCTCCACATGCCGATCGACTGGCGCCAGCGCACCGATGTCCACGCCCAGGCGCCGCGCGATCGACGAGCGCACTGCCGCCTGGTCGAGTTGCTCGCCTTCGATCGCGCTGGTCTTGATGACGTCTTCGGTCAGCACCTGCAGCGTGGCCTGCTCGCGCTGCACCAGGCCCAGTTCGCTCATCCGCCCGCGCAGATGACCCTGGGCTTGATGGACCTTGGCGAGGGGCGCGGCAAGCGCGGAAGCATCGAAGCGCCAGGTGGGCCAGTCGGGTAGCTGCCAGATGTAGAGCGGGTCGAGAGACGAAGGCATGCGGGGATTGTCGTCTTAATCACCGCATTTCGTGCGGCGATTGTTCGCTTGCTTCGCCGCATGACTCATGGTTCCAAATCCTGCGCGAAGCGGGTGGCTCGGTGGTGGGCGAGACCTATGAGACGGCACAAAGTCACTCATCGCCAAGGCGCTGGTTTGTAGGACTGGTCAGACAGCGTTCAGGTAGGCATGATGGTTTGTAAACATTTGTTGCCTCAGGCAAACCATGGCCGTCCTCATCCCCTCGTTGAGCGCCAGCGTGTCCCGCATGACCACGGGCGAGCGTCGCCTGGCCGAGCGGCTGGAACAGAAGCTCGATAGCGACTACCTGCTCTGGTACGACGTGCCCGTCGGGCCGAAGCGGTCGCACCCCGACTTCATCGTGCTGCATCCGCTGCGCGGCCTGCTCATCCTCGAGGTGAAGGACTGGCGGCTCGAGACCATCCAGAAGGCCACCCGCGGCATGTGGGAGATCGTGCCCGGCGGCGAACTGAAGTCGGTCAACAACCCGTTCGAGCAGGCGCGGCACTACGCCGAGGAAGTGGTCGACGCGCTCAAGCGCGACCCGCAACTGGTGCAACCCAGCGGCAAGTGGCAGGGCATGCTGACCTTCCCGTGGAGCTACGGCGTCGTCTTCAGCCACATCACGCGCCGGCAGTTCGAGGCCAGCGGACTGCAGCACGCCATCGACGGCCACCGCGTGCTGTGCGCCGACGAGATGCAGGAGAACGCGGACCCCGAAGACCTGCAGAGCCGGCTCTGGGGCATGTTCCCCACGCTCATGCGCGGCGCGCTCACCTTGCCGCAGATCGACCGCGTGCGATGGCTGCTGTTCCCCGAGGTGCGCGTCAACTCGCAGCGCAGTCTGTTCGACAGCACCGACGCCGCGCAGGACGAAGCGGCCGAGCGCACGTTGCCCAGCATCCTCAGCGTGATGGACCTGCAGCAGGAGCAACTGGCACGCAGCCTGGGCGATGGTCACCGCGTGATTCACGGCGTGGCCGGCTCGGGCAAGACCATGATCCTCGGCTACCGCGCCGAATTCCTGGCCCAGGTCGCTAACGCGGCCAAGCCGGTGCTCGTGCTTTGCTACAACGAGCCGCTGGCCGTGAAGCTCGCGTCGGTCATGGAAGCCAAGGGCCTGAGCGAGCGCGTGCACGTGCGCAACTTCCACAAGTGGTGCCGACAGCAGCTCGTCGCCTTCGGCCAGGAACTGCCGCCGCAGAAGATGGCGACCGGCGCCAAGATGGACGACATGGTCGACCGCGTGATCCGCGCCGTCGACCGCAAGCACATCCCGTCGGGCCAGTACCTCGCCGTGCTCATCGACGAAGGCCACGACTTCCGCCCCGAGTGGCTGAAGCTGGTGACGCAGATGGTCGACCCGAGCACCAACAGCCTGCTGCTGCTGTACGACGACGCGCAGAGCATCTACGAGCGGCAGCGCAGCAAGCAGTTCAGCTTCAAGAGCGTCGGCATCCAGGCGCAAGGGCGCACCACGGTGCTGAAGATCAACTACCGCAACACGCGGCAGATCCTGCAGACCGCCAGCCAGATCGCGGGCGGCCTGCTCACGGCCGAGAACTCCGAACAAGGCGAAGACGGCATCCCGCTGCTGCTCCCCGTGAGCTGTGGCCGCGAGGGGCCGGAGCCGATGGTGATCAACCTGCCCACGCTGCATGAGGAAGCCGCGAAGGTGGCCGAGCTGCTGAGCGCAGCGCATCAGGAAGGTCATGCGTGGGGCGACATGGCGGTGCTGTGTCGGCACCACGACGGGATGGAGGCATGCGCGCGTGCGCTGACGCGGCGCAGGTTGCCGCATCAGGTGCGCAAGGGGTCGGGCGATTTCAGGCCGCTGGAGGACAGCATCAAGGTGATGACGATGCATGTCAGCAAGGGGTTGGAGTTTCCGATCGTGGCGGTGATGGGGCTGAACACATCTTCGACCAAGCAAGACGAATTGGAAGTGGAAGCGCGGTTGCTCTATGTGGCTGCGACGCGAGCGACACAAAAACTTTTTATCGCTACGACTACTTGCGATCAGCCTCGCGCTTTGGACGAACCGATTTCACCGCGAGACAAATCTGGAGGGATCGAAGCTTGTTCGAAAGCATCGTACTGAGGAACAGCGAGGACGCTGGAAACATCACGTTGGGCGCCATCGCGGAAGCGCTTCTCTTTTATCAAAACACGCGCGTCGTCGTCGGACACGGAACGTTGGTTTCGTTTGCGAGAGATGGCAGCCTCGGGGCCATTTTGGCGCTCATCAAGGAGCGGCGACTACAGGCGGTGCACTGCGAGGAGAGTCTTGGCACTATCACAAACTCTTACGGCGTATCTCAGGCGCATGACTTCGGCGCAATGACGATGGTTGGGCATAAGGACACGCAAGGAAAAAACCGCGCAGAACGCATTGAGATAAGTTTGCGCAGTAACGGCATCGATCCACGCAAGGCGAAGGCTCAGGCGCAAGCTTTTGTCGATGTGGTTCCCGTGAAAAGCTTCGAGAAAGATGACTATGTAAAAGGTGGCATTCCGAGTGCCGCCCGGATGGACGCGAAAGATCGCATAACGCTGAAAGGGCTGCTCCGAGCAGGACTTGCCGCTGTACCAGGCGGGTATGACGCGGGCGACAGTCTTGACGCTGACTATGTCCTCAGCGACCTAGGCTACTTTCTGTTTACCAACATTGACTTCGCGGCGGTTAATGAACGTAGGGCCTGCATGAGTCCTTCGATGGGGCCGCTGACGCCCGCCTCGCTGTTCAATCTCATCCTGGAATCGCGAGCCGACATGCACTTGGCTGCGTTCTACGGGGGAGATTTCGTTACGACAACTGCGAGTTCGGCGCTGGTTCGATGGCGGCAAGCGCACTTGTTCGAGCGCGCAGACCGCAATCGTGAAGCGCGCGAGCAATTTTCGGAACTTGTTCTGGCCGACTGCCCAAGCATTCGAGACGTCATCGACAGCGGAGAACGATCATTCGCTGAGTTCTTGAAGGTCTTGGATAAGGCGCAAAAGTTCAAAACTTGGTTGACGAAAGCAAACCCGGATCAAAAACTAGTCAGCCAGTACATCGAGGCTTTGAAGGCAGACACTTGGGCCGACAAGGCGCCAGTCAAAGCACTTCGCTATCTCTTCTCACTCGGGACCGGCTCCGTCGATCCAACCGCAGGCATCGTCTCGGGTGCCGCAGACACATTTCTGGTGGACAAGCTACTGAAAGGTTGGCGCCCGAATCACTTTGTGGATGACCGGCTGAAACCTTTTCTGCAATAGAAGGCAAACCATGAGCGATTGGGATTTTCTGCACGAGATGCACGACCGTGGCTACAGCGCCGACGAGATCGCTGATGCTGCTGGCGCTGGCGTAGCGCCCTGGGAGTGGGAGCACATCGACAGAGATTGGGTCGATGCTCAACTTGAGGATGCGCCGGAAGACGACGCGCACTCCGTCGAGCCTTTCCGAAGCAGGGAGGGCTTCCCCTTCAGTTTGCTTGAGCAAACGAGAATCTTCCAAGATTTGGTTGACTGCGCTGCGCGCCACTTCGAGAACACAGGCAGATATCTACAGGTCTGGGGCGAACTCGGAGAAATCTACGCTGAAATCAAGTTTGGGCTTCGCCGCCATGCGACCCACGCGCCCGGCTCTGACGGCACGATCGACGGCAGGCGTGTTGAAGTGAAAACCATCTCGCCCGAGAAAGCCAGCGACTGGGTACTAGTCAAGAGACAAGGAAACTTTGAGCAATTGCTCATCGTTCGCATTGATCGGGATTTTCAGTTTCGGGGAACGCTGCTTGACCGAAGTGCGCTGAAGGGCTGTGATGGCAAGTTCCTTCAAGGCCGACTCAAGGGGGACTAGAGAGCCCTCTGCGCATACGCCTCTCGAACCACCTTATGGTTTTCGATGCACGCATTTAGGATGACCAGTGCATGCCGCAATAAGTCTTCGCTGCGTTGCGGCTCAAACCAATGACCGTTGAACTTGCCTCCATGGAAGAGGTTGTTTCGCACCCGGCATACGAGCCGCAAGGTTACTTCAGCCTGATGCTTGTGACTTGGAAGAACATCACTCCACCCGAGCAAGCCGCTCGCCTGCTGAATTTGTTTCTTCGGCGGGTGGTCAGCGAAGTACTGCACTGCAGCCTTAAGTTCCGTCGGACTTGGCGTCTCAAGCGTCGTTCGGACATCCGTGGCAAAGGCGCCCCAGTCAGCCGTTGGATCGCGTCGATTGGGGTCGCGCAGACCGACGACCTTCAAGCAGTACTCGCACCTTGCGAACTCTCGGAAGAACTCGAAGGCAAGGGCATCGAGATTGGATGGCGTCATCGCTGCTGCCAAGCACGCCGCCCAGTTGGCTTCTTCTGGCTGGTGCGAGCAGTAAGCACGCTACCCTGCCCGTCGAGCATGAACTGCACGCCATGAGGCTGGCCCTCCTTCGGAAACTGCTCGGCGCAAGAATCTGCCTCAGCCATCGCTTCGAACAAACGAATCGGTGCGCCGTCGTATAGCCTGCTGTCGCCCAGCCACTGCCCCGATTCCAACAGGTATTCCATGGAACCCATTCCATAGAACCTTGCAACGCCCCAGTTCTTTGCCATGCGTGGCCCTCAGATATGTAGATTTCAACCCCGTTCGCCGACATGGGCGAGCTCCAACGAAAGACCGCCACCGATTCACCACTGCCGATGCTAGCCCCTAAACCCGCAAAGGCTGCGTACGAGCGATGCGGCGTCTGGGCGGATTAACTCTGTGCCGCCGCCCCCCGCAACGCCGCCCGAATCGTCCCCAACCCGCGCAGCAGATGCGCATCCAACTCCTCCAGCATCGCGTTCAGGTCGTCCCCGATCGCCAGCTTCAGGAACAGCTGGTGGTTCTCCGCATAGTCCGGCTTGGGCGTGTGCGTGAGTCGGCACACGGCGAAGCCGAGCTGGATCTTCTGCGTCATCTGCTGCCACACATCGAGCAGCAAATGATTGCCGCAGCGCTCGTAGACGAGGCCGTGGAAGTGCGCTTCGGCGGCGCTTTCGCGGTTGAGGTCGCGGTTGGCGGCGGCTTCGGCCAGGGCTTCGTAGCGGGCGGTCATCTCGGTGCGAAACGCGGCGTCGCGTTGCGGCCAGAGGCGGATGAAGGCCTGCTTTTCCATGATGCGGCGCACCTCGTACACGTCGCTCATCGTGTTTTCGTCGATGTCGGCGACGTAGGTGCCGGCGTAGGGGCGGTTCACGACCAGGCCGGTTTCGATCAGCTCGCGGATGGCTTCGCGCAGCAGGCCGCGGCTCACGCCGAACTGGGTGGCGAAGTGGCTCTCCACCAGCTGCGTGCCGGGCGCGATCTGGCCGGTGAGGATGGCGGTGCGCAGGGTCTGGGCGACGTAGTCGCGCCGCGTGGCAGACGGCGCGGGCGCGAAGTCGGGGAGCAGGGTGTGGGTCGCCATCGGGTGTTCGTTCGGGTTCAGTTGCTGCGCAACGCAAGCCGCTTTTCGAGCCGGCCGGCGGCCCAGGCGCCGGGGTAGATGAGCACGAAGTAAATCACGGCCACGGCGGTGAGCATTTCCAGCGGCCGGTACGACACGGCGCTGAGTGCGCGGCCCTGGTACATCAGCTCGTGCACGGCGATGACCGAAGCGACCGAGGTGTTCTTCGCCAGCTCGATGCCGCGGTTGGTAAAGGCCGGCAGCATGCGCTTGAGCACCTGCGGCAGCACCACGCGGCGCAGCACCTGCGTGCGCTGCATGCCGATGGCGAGCGCGCCTTCCCACTGGCCCTTGGGCAGCGACGCGATGCCGCCGCGGAAGATCTCCGAGCAATACGCCGACGCGTTGAGCGTGAGCGCCAGCAGCGCCGCCACGTACGGGCTCAGCTGGATGCCGGTGACGATGGGGAACGCATAGAAGAACCACACCAGCTGGATGAGGATGGGGATGTTGCGGAACAGCTCCATGTAGCCGCGCGCCGCCGCGCCGACCCACCGGTTGCCCGACCGCGCGCCCAGCGCGATCAGCACGCCGACGAGCATCGCCGCCGGGAAGGCCACCGCCCACAGGCCGGCCGTGACGCCCACGCCGCGCAGCAGCACGGGCCAGTTCTGCAGGATGACGCTGAAGTCCCAGGTGAAGTCCATGGCGGCTCAGGCTCCCTGCGGACGGGTCGAGACGCCCAGCCGGTGTTCGAGCGCGCGGGCGCCGATGCTCAGCACCAGCAGCGTGCAGAAGAAGATGGCCGCGACCACGGTGTAGACCTCGAGCGGGCGGAAGGTGATGGAGTTGACCTGCATCGCCTGGTAGAGCAGATCGGAATACGCCAGCGTCGACGCCAGCGCAGTGGTCTTGATGAGCTCGAAAGAGCGTTCGATGAAGGGCGGCACCATGCGCGCCATGGCCTGCGGCAGCACCACGCGGCGCAGCGCCTGGTGCGGCTTCATGCCGATAGCGCGAGCGCCTTCCCACTGCCCGCGCTCGACCGACACCACGCCGCCGCGGAACACCTCGGCGAAGAAGGCGCCGGACTGCGTCGACAACGCGATGACGGCCGCCACGTACGGGTCGAGGCTCACGCCGATGAGCACCGGCAGGGCATAGAAGGCCCAGAAGAAGTGCACCAGCGGCGGCGTGTTGCGATAGAACTCGATGAACCACAGCGCGGGCAGCGCGAGCCAGCGCTTGCCCGACAACCGCATCACGGCAAGCACGATGCCGACCAGCACGCCCACCGCGATGGCGACGGCCGCGATCTTCATCGTGCCGATGAAGCCGGTCAACAGCATGTCGCGGTGCGCCCAGACGCCGCTGAAGTCCCACTCGTAGTTCATACCGTTCGCCGTTTTACTGGCCCAGCGTTTCCTTCATCACGCCGGGCACGGTGGCCGCGTCGATGTTCTTCGTCTTCAGGTACTGCGCATACAGCGCCTGCGTCTGGCCCGACGTGTAGAGCTTGCCGATGATGGTGTTGAGCTGGTCGCGGAAGGCGGTGTCGGCTTCGCGGCGGATGCCCACGCTGGTCGGCAGCGCGACGACCGGTTGCGGCACCACGACCTTGCCCTTGCGGATCTTCGAGTACGCGATGACCAGGGCCGGGTGATAGAAGCCGATGGCATCGACGCGGCCCGACATGAAGGCGGCCACGGTTTCGTCGGTGTTGGTGAAGCGCTCGATCTTGGCCTTGGGCAGGCGCACGGTCAGGTCGCGGTCGGTGGCGGTGCCCAGCGCCACGCCGATGCGCACTTCCGGCTTGTCGAGGTCGGCCCAGTTCTTGGCGGCCAGGCCGTCCTTGGTCAGCACGCCCTGTGCGTACCAGAGCAGCGGGTTGGCCGGGAAGTCGAGCGCCTTCTTGCGCTCCTCGGTGGCGTCGAGCACGAACATCGCGTCGATCTGGCCCGACTGCAGCGCGGCCACGCTGTTGCCCCAGGTGGTCTCGACCGGCGTCATCTTCACGCCCATCTCCTTGGCGACCTGCTCGCCGAGCAGCACGCCCAGCCCGGTCCACTTGTCGGCGGCCGGATCGCGGAAGTACCACGGGTCGCCGGGCGCCACGCCGATGCGCAGCTCGCCGGCCGACTTGACCTTTTGCAGGGTCTGCGCGGACGCGGCAAGGCTGCCGAGCGACAGGGCGGTGGCGAGCGTGACGGTGAGGGCACGGCGCAGGAACGAGGTGTTGGCGTTCATGGTGTTTCCGGTGGCAGGTTGAAGGACGTGGTTGAAGAAGAAATCAGGCGGCGGCCGGCAGCGTGCCGTGCGCTTCGGTGGCGCTTGCGATGTAGGCGCGGTAGAGCGCGTCGAGCCGCTGCGTGAGCGGGCCGCCCGGCACCATCGCGCGACCATCGACCGCCTGCACCGGCGTGATGCCGGCCAGCGTGCCGGTGACGAAGGCCTCGTCGGCGGCGTACACCTCGGCCAGCGTGAAGTCGCCTTCGAACACCGGGATGCCCGCCTCGCGCGCCAGCCGCGCGATGGTGGCGCGGGTGATGCCGTTGAAGCAGTAGCGGCCCGACGACGTCCACAGCGCGCCGTTGCGCACGATGAAGAAGTTGGTCGAGTTGCAGCTGGCGACGAAGCCGTGCGGGTCGAGCATCAGCGCCTCGTCGGCGCCGGCCTGGATCGCCTGGATCAGCGCCTGGATGAAGTTGAGCCGGCTGTGCGAATTGAGCCGCAGGTCGAACACGTCGGGCCCGCTGCAGCGGAAGGTCGAGGTGAAGAGCTTGAGCCCCTTCTGCTTGGCCTCGGGCGTGACGACCTTGTGCTCGGCCACGCACACGATGGTGGCGCTGCCGATGATGAAGCGCGGGTCCTGGTTGGGCGTCTTCTTCACGCCGCGGGTGACCATCAGCCGCGCGTGGGCGCCGTCGCGCATGCCGTTGCGGAGGAACGTGTCGGTCACGACCTTCTTGATCTGGTCCTTGTTCATGCCGATGTCGAGCGAGATCGACCTGGCGCCTTCCCACAGGCGGTCGATGTGCGCGTCGAAGGACACGATGCGGCCATCGACCAGGCGCACGCCTTCCCACACGCCGTCGCCGCAGACGTAGCCGGCGTCGAACACCGACACCGTCGCCTGGTGGCGCGGCACGAAGTTGCCGTTGACGTAGACGAGCACGCCGTCGTTGCGGTCGTCGGGGGTGTAGGCCTGGGAACTGGTCTTGGAGAGTGCGCTGTCGGCGGACATGGTGTTTCGGGATCGGTTCGTTCAGAAATGGAAGGCGGTGAAGCGCTCGAGAAAGCGCTGCGTGCGCTCCTGCTTCGGGTGCTTGAGCACCTCGTCGGGCGTACCGGTTTCGTGCAGCTGGCCGTCGGCGAGGAAGACGACCTTGGTGGCGAAGTGATAGGCGAAGCCCAGTTCGTGGGTCACCAGCAGCATGGTCCGGCCCTCTTTGGCGAGCGCCAGGATGGTCTGCAGCACCTCGCCCACCAGCTCCGGGTCGAGCGAGGACGTGGGCTCGTCGAACAGCAGCACTTCGGGCTCCATGGCCAGCGCGCGGGCGATGGCCACGCGCTGCTGCTGGCCGCCGGACAGGTGGCCGGGGTAGGCGTTCGCTTTCTCGGCGAGGCCCACCTTGGTCAGTTCGCGCAGTGCGCGCTCACGTGCGTCGGCAGCCGACACCCGCTTGACCGTGACCAACCCTTCCATGACGTTCTGCAGCACCGTCATGTGCGGGAACAGGTTGAACTGCTGGAACACCATGCCGACCTGCTTGCGCACCTCGCTCAGCTCGGCCTGGCCGTAGCGCAGCTCGCCACCCGCGCCCGCTGCCGTGCCGATGGCGCGGCCCTTGAGCACCACGCGCCCGGCCGACGGCATCTCCATGAAGTTGAGGCAGCGCAGCAGCGTGCTCTTGCCCGAGCCGCTCGACCCGATGATGGCGATGCGGTCGCCCGGCTGGACGTCGAGGTCGATGCCACGCAACACGGCGTGATCGCCGAAGCGCTTGTGCAGGGCCTGGATCTGGAGGATGGGCGGAGTGTCGGTCATGGGTCGGCGGATCGTAGCGATTGTCGAACAATCGACAATCGGTAGTTCTACGACCTCAGCAAGCGGCGTGCCTGCGCCGACGCGCCATCGCGGTGCGCACGCCCGACCAACCGACCGTTCTTCAGTGGATGTGCGCCCCGCCGTTCACGTCGAGCGTCGCGCCGGTCATGAACGACGACAGCGCCGACGCCAGGAACAGGCAGACGCCCGCCACCTCGCTCGGCGAGCCGGCGCGCCGCATCGGCCAGGCCTGGGCGATGGCGTGCTTGGCTTCGTCGGTGCTCCCGCTGCGCGAGAAGTCGGTGAGGATCAGGCCCGGCGCCACGGAGTTGACGCGGATGTTGTCCGGCCCAAGCTCGCGCGCCATGGCCCGCGCCAGGCCCTGCACGCCCGCCTTCGCCGCGCAGTAGTGCGCCCCGCCGAACACGCCGCCGCCCTGCTGCGCCGACATCGACGACACGCAGACGATGGCGCCCGAGCGTCGTGCGCGCATCGACGGGATGACCGCCTGCGACAGGTTCAGCGTGCCTTTCAGCACCACGCCGGTGACGAGCTCGTAGTCCTCGTCGCTCACGTCCACCACGCCGCGCTTCTGCGTCACGCCGGCGTTGTTGACCAGCACGTCGACCTGCCCGGCCCAGGCGATGACGCGCTCGATGGCGGCGTGTCACGCCACGCTCGATCGCACATCGCATGCGAGCCCGATGGCCTGCGGGCCGATCTCCTCGGCGGCGGCGCGTACCTCGGCTTCGTCGAGGTCGAGCATCGCGACCCGCGCACCGTGTTCCACGAAGAGGCGCGCGGTGGCTTTGCCGATGCCGCGTTCACGGCCGGCGCCGGAGATGACGGCGACGCGGTTGTCGAGCAGCTTCATCTCGGGTCACTCGATCTTCAAGTTGGCGTCCTGGGCGATCTTTCGCCAGATCGGAATGTCGATTGCGTTGGCGGCCGCTTGCTCGCTGCCCGAGAGGTAGTCGGCGGTGATGCCCAGCGCCACCAGCTTCGACACGACCTCAGGCTCCTTCAACGTGGCCTGCAGCGCTGCGGCCAGTTTGTCGACGATGGGCTTGGGCACGCCGGCCGGCGCGTACATCACCCAGCTGAGCGTCTTGTCGAAGTCGATGCCCTGCTCCTTGTAGCTCGCCACGTCGGGCAGGCTGGGCGAACGCTGCGTGCACACGCCGAGCGCCTTCACGCGCCCGTCCTTCACGAAGGGCGTGCCGGTCGCCATGTCGACGAAGCCGACGCCGATGTGGCCACCGAGGATGTCCGTCATGATCTGCGACGCGCCCTTGAAGGGCACATGCGTGAGCTGCACGCCCGCCTTCTGCGCCAGCACCTCACCGCAGAAGTGGCCGGTCGAGCCGGGGCCCCAGCTCGCGTACTGCACGCCGGGCTTGGCCTTGGCCATCGCGACGAATTCCTTGATGTCGTTGGCCGGGAAGTCCTTGGCCGCGACCATCACGATGGCCGAGGTGCCGATGCGGCCGATGGTCGCGAAGTCCTTGAGCGGGTCGTACGGCAGCTTGGGGTAAGTGGCCGGCGCCAACGTGTGCGTCGACATGCCGCCGATGGTGATGGTGTAGCCATCGGCCGGCGAGGTGGCCACGGTGTGGGTGCCGATGGTGCCCGCGGCGCCGGGCTTGTTCTCGACGACGATCGATTGGTTCAGTCGCTTGCCCATTCGATCCGCGAGGATGCGGCCCAGCACGTCACCGCCGCCACCGGCCGAGAACGGCAGCAGCAGATGCACCGGCTTGTTCGGGTAGTCGGCAGGTGCCGCGGCAGGCTGCGCCGCGGCCACCGCGCATGCAGCGGCCAGTACCGCGCCCAGTACGTAGGTCTTCATGGTTGTGTCTCCGTCTTTTCATTGGCAGGGCCTTGCTCAGAGCGAGACGCCGCCGTCCACGACCATCTCGAGGCCGGTGACGTACGACGACTCGTCCGATGCAAGGAACAAGGCAGCATTGGCGATGTCCCAGGGCGACCCCTGACGGCCCATCGGGCAGCGCTGGTTGCGCAGGTCGCGGCCTTGGCGTGCCGCTTCTTCGTTCGGATAGAGATGGGCCGCGTGTGGCGTGTCGATGAGGCCGGCGACGATGGCATTGCAACGCACCTGGTGCGGCGCGTACTGGCGCGCCACGACCTTCGTCATGTGGTTGAGCGCCGCCTTCGAGGTGCTGTACGACAGGAACTGCATCGCGCTCCACTTGCGGCTCGCGATGGACGACATGTTGATGATCGAGCCGCCGCCCTGCCGGATCATGTGCGGCATGGCTTCGCGCGCGGTGAGCATGGCGCCGCGCAGGTTGATGGCGTGGACGCGGTCCCACGACTCTTCGGTCACTTCGAGCAGCTCGCCGAATTCCTCGATGCCTACGTTGTTGTGCAGCACGTCGATGCGGCCGTGGCGCGCAAGGCATTCGTCCACCATCGCGCGAATGCGTTCGGCGTCGCGCACGTCGGCCTCGAAGGCGCTGGCGCGGCCACCGGCATCGACGATGCGGCACACGGTGTCTTGCGCGGCCTCGAGCGAGCGGTCGACGCACAGGACGGCCGCGCCTTCCTGCGCGAAGCGCATCGCACAGGCAGCGCCATTGCTGACGCCGGTGCCGATCGACCCGGCGCCGACGACCACGGCCGCGCGGCCTTCGAGGCGCTGGGTCATCGCTTCGCCGCCTGGCGTGCGCGGGCGGTGG